>CANRQR010000070.1 GCA_947641735.1 uncultured Lactobacillus sp. | reverse complement strand
CTTTATTGATTATACTAGATCCACAGAAAATGTAAACCTTTTTTGCTCAATATCGAAATTAAAAATCAGAATTTGTTGCTTTTTCATATGCCAAATATTCATATATCTTGTTTAAAAGCTTCTGATTTGCTCCGCCTTCCTTTTTTTCAAGGTATTTTCTAAAATCATGAGCAAATTGATCTGGATCTCTAATATAATCTCTTAAGCGCGGATAAAGCATCCCTAAACAAACATTCATTTCACCAATCATTAAAGGTAATTTACTTGGATCCTGTCTAAAATAATCAGCTAAACTAACACAAACTTCTCGATAAATAGGATTTTTTTCAAGTAAGTCTGTTTCTTTAGGAATAAAGTCCTTTAATTCTCCCAAAATATAAACTTGAATTTTCTCGCTATAACCTAGTTTTACTAAATCCTCACACAATGATAGGCGTAAGGCAAAATTAGGAGATGGATCTATCAAAATAATCTTCGCTAAATTAATGAAATTTTCTGTACTTAAGCAATATAAGAGTAAGTAATCTCTTTCTTGAATATATTTTAATTTTTTAAAATTCCGCATTATTTCTAATTGCTTAATTTGACTAACTGGTTCAATCTTCAGCGGTAATTTTTCATCTAATAAATATTCCAATTGGCTTGCTTCAATTGCATAATGCTGAAAAGCCAAAATTTTGAGATAAGTGTCAAATACCTTTTTATTAGAAAAAAGGTCAGGCTCCTCTTTAATCAAAGAATATGCCTGATCCCCCTTTTCTTGGCTTAAGTAAATTTCACATAACTCACAAACAATATTTGAATCGTGACCTAACCGCAAAGCTTCTAGCAAGTACTGCTTAGCTTGCGGCAAGTCATTATGATCTTTTGCTTCTTTAGCTAACAGAAGCAAATTATCTTGACTCGCATGTGTCATTAAGCTTTTGCCCTCTTTTGTTCTGAATCTTTTTTATGATAGTTTCTTCTATTTGGACGCTTTTCCGAGTTGTTTTCTTGGTTGTTTTGATTATTTCTTCTAGCCATTGCACGATGTCTATTTTGGTTAACTTCCATCACAACTGGTAAAACAACTGGGCGACGACCAGTTTGCTTATAAAGATATTTTTCAACATCATTTCGAACATCTTGCTTTAATTCAGTCCAATCAAATTTCTTATGTTCAAAGTTGTTGTTTACAGCCTCTTTAATTACGTCAGCTGCACCATTCATCAAAGCATGATTTGCCTTAATGTAAACAAAGCCTCTAGTTGAAACACGTGGTTCAGAGATGATTTTCTTTTTCTTTCTATCAATAGTTACAGCGGCAATGAAGACACCATCATCAGATAAAACTTCACGATCTCTTAAAACAATGTTACCAACATCACCTACACCTGAACCATCAATCATAATATCTTCGCCTGGTACAGCATCTGTACGGTAGAAACGTCCCTTTTCTAGTGCAAAAGCATCCCCATTATGTGGTAAGAAAATATCCTTCTTATTCATACCAGCTTCAACAGCTAGATCTTTATGAATTTCCAGTAAACGATATTCACCAATTACAGGAATTAAAAACTTAGGTTTAAGCGTATCAACCAACAATTGTAAATCCCGACCAGTTGCGTGACCACTAGTGTGTCTGTCTCTTCCAAGTTCCTTAACAGTTCCACCAGCACGGTAAATCATATCGCTAGTTTGAGCTACCATTGTTTCAACTGAATGTGAAGGGGTAGTAGCAATGAAGACTAAGTCGCCATCCTTAATCTTAATCATTCGGTGACGGTTAGTCGCCATCTTTTGAAGTGACTTAAGTGGTTCACCCATACGACCAGTTTCTAAAATTACTAATTCATTATCAGGAATCTTCTTTAAGTCCTTACTGTGAACAAGTAATCCCTTAGGTACATTTAAGTAACCTAATTTCATTGCTGTATAGACAATTTTACCAGCATCTCTACCTGTCAAGAAAACATGTCTCCCAGTTGCAGCCGCTGCTTGGAAAATTTCTTGAACACGGACGATATTTGATGCTTTTGCTGCAGCAATGATGCGACCATCATAGTTTTCAAAAATGTTATAAATATATTTTTCAATATTAGTTTGACGATCATTTGGGAAATTTGCTTCAGCATTAGTTGAATCACTCAGAAGTGCGAGTACGCCCTTTTGGGCAATCTCAGATAAGCGAACAAGGTCAGTTCGATAGCCCTTTTTAGCTGATGGATCAAACTTAAAGTCACCAGTGTAGACAATTTCGCCTTCTTTAGTAGAGATATCAATACCTAGAGAATCTGGAATTGAATGAGTAGTCTTAAAGAAAGAGACATTTGCATTTTTAAATTCAATTTCAGTATCAGCGTCAATTACATGGAAAAGATCATTCTTACGATGTCTATTTTCGCGTTGAACCGCAATCTTAGCTAATTCAATTGTCAATTTTGAACCAAAGACCGGAATATCATAATCTCTCAAAATGTATGGCAATGCACCAATTGAATCTGCATGACCGTGAGTTAAAAAGATACCCGCAATCTTATCTCCGTAGTCACGGAAAAATTGTAAATCAGGGATAACTACATCAATTCCTAATAAAGATGAATCAGGATACTTTAAACCTGCATCCATAATAAAAATTTCATCTTCAACTTGAACAGCGTACATGTTTTTACCATTTTCACGTGCGCCACCCAAGATCATTA
>CANRQR010000069.1 GCA_947641735.1 uncultured Lactobacillus sp. | reverse complement strand
ACGACCCACGTAAGCTTTTGAGAGCTGGTACTGACGCAATTACTGATTCTATGAAAGAAATGATTTCATGGATGGGTACTGCACCAATCGACACAAAGGAATCATCAGTTCAATTTGATGAAGCTTCATTAAACGAAGAATAATCAAAAACTATATTAAAAAAGACCTCAGAAATTGAGGTCTTTTTTTATTAGCTTAAGTGTGGAAAAATGCAAATAATATTTGATGATCGTGGATGTAAAAGCTTTTTTAAAAAATATAATAGGCAAAAAAAGATAATCAAGGATCTAATTGAAAAAGCCATTGTTAAAGAAGTTACCACTGGGATGACAAAGATTAAATTGGCTAGTAGAAAAAGAATTAATGGACAAAAAATTTATGAATTTCGATTAAATCTTGGTACTATTGGATCGGCTCGAATTGCCTTTTCAGTTTTTAAAGATAAAGCCATTATTTATTTCATTAGTAAGGATATGGAAAAAGCATCTTTTAGTAAGGCATTTGAAAAAATTTTGAGATAATACAGGGTAGCCATGATATATAAGCATAGTAAATGATATCGTTTTTAAAAAATGATTATCAAAGAAATATAAGTAAACAAAACCCTCGTTGATCTAAGTCAACGAGGGTTTTTAATACTAAATTGTAGAGGAAAATGAAGAATGGATTATGGATTTATTTCCTACGAACCTTTACAGGAACTGGAACTGGTTTATTTATAATTACTGCGTTAGTAGCAAGTAATGCTACAGTGCTAATACCTAAAATTAATAATGTCATTTAAACCATTCCTTTCTTACTTGATTGATATTCATATTAAGAGGAATTTGTGAATTTTTTGTGACTTATATTTAAGATAAAGTCTAAAAAAATCTAAATAATTTTTCTTTATTTATAAAATACGAACAATATATTTATTAATAGTAAAAATAATTAATAAATAAGTGTAAAAAGACTAAAAAAATCGACGAGTTTATGTTAGAATTTCATCATTGACGATTTTAATAAAGAGGAATTAAAGAATGAATAACGATATCGAAAGTGTATTGTATACTCAAAATGATTTAAACAATCGTATGGATGAAATGGCTGCTGAATTAAATAAAAAATATAAAAATGAAGAGCCAATTATCGTTCCAGTCTTAAATGGAGCAATGATTTTTGCTAGTGATATGATTAAGAGATTAAGTTTTAAGCTAATTATTGATCCTATTAAGGCATCTAGTTATGAAGGAAGCCAATCAACAGGAAAAGTAAAGATTACGCAAGATATTAAGTCAGATGTAACAAATCGGCCAGTAATTTTTATGGAAGATATTATTGACACAGGACGTACTTTGCAAGCACTTAGTGAAATAATGAAAAAACGTGGGGCTAAAAGCGTAGAGGTTGTATCGATGCTTGATAAACCTGAAACACGCGTTGTAGATTTCCATGCGGATTATTACGGTTTTAAGGCTCCTGATGAGTTTTTAGTTGGCTATGGGTTAGATTACAATGGCTTGTATAGAAACTTGCCTTATGTCGGAATTTTAAAGCATGAAGTTTATGCTAGTTAAAGGAATAAATAATGCGCGTTAATGTATTGCAACATACTCCAAACGAGGGACCCGGTGCAATTAAAACCTGGGCAGATAGTCACCATCATGAATTCTATGTGTATCACCCTGAAACTTTTGGTAAATTGCCAACTGCTAATGAAACAGATCTACTCGTAATTTTAGGTGGCCCCATGAGTCCAAATGATAGTCTAGAGTGGATTAAGCAAGAGAGAGTTCTAATTAAAAGAATGCTTGATGCCGGTAAGCCAATGTTTGGTGCTTGTCTTGGCGCACAACAAATCGCAATGACTACCGGAGCTAAAATTTTAGATGCTCCTCATAAAGAAGTAGGCTGGGCTCCAGTTTATTTAAAAGATACAACACTACCGGATATTCCTAAAGAATTAACGGCCCTTCATTGGCACCAACAAATGTTTGAAATTCCTGTAGGTGCAAAACTTTTATTTTCGAGTGACTTAGTAGAGAATCAGGGCTTTTTATTAGGAGATAATGTTATCGGCTTACAGTTTCATTTTGAGCCTGAAGAAGATAACGTTCGAGAAATTGCGATTAACGATAGTGGGTATCCACTTGAAAATAATGATCTAAATCAGACTGCTGAAGAAATTATTGCTCATGGTGTACCGAAAGAAAATAAAGAGGTAATGTTTAAATTACTCGATTTTATTACTAAAAAATGAGTGTAAATTTTGGACTACTAATAAAAAGTAAGCTATCATAAAGCTGTAAGTTTTTTCGAGGAGGAAAAATTATGGCTAAAATATTTATTTTTGGTGGTTCCGGAAGAGTAGCTACAGATTTAATTAAAGATTTAGTAGCTGATGGTAATACAGTGACAGCAGCAGCTCGTCATCCAGAAAATATTATTAAACTTGATGGTGTAACACCTGATAAGCTTGATTTACATGCTGATGTAGAAGATATTACTAAACAAGTAAAAGGTTTTGATGCTATTTACTTTACGGCTGGATCTCGTGGTAAGGACCTTATCCAAACTGATGCTATGGGAGCAATAAAAACTATGATGGCTGCTGAAAAAGCAGATGTTAAACGCTATATTATGCTCAGTTCAATGCTTAGCTTAGATGTAGACTCATGGAAGAAGATTCCAGGTCTTGAGGACTATCTAGCTGCTAAATTCTTTGCAGATACTTATTTAATGGATTCAACTAATCTTGAATATACGATTTTGCAGCCTACGAATCTCACTGAAGAAGCCGGAACAGGCAAAATCAAACTTAATGCTGGACCAAGTGACTCAAATCCAATTCCTGATGTTGCTAAAACATTGGCTGAGATTCTAAAATATCCAAATACTATTGATAAGGTTATTCCAATGAGTAGTGGAAACATACCAATTGATCAAGCATTGAAAGAAATCTAACTAGAAGAAAAAGCTCCATTGTGGAGCTTTTTTGTGTTTATAGTGGTCAACTACCCCAGAATGAATTCTGGGGCTTGGTGGTTCGTTAGCTTACGCTAAC
>CANRQR010000068.1 GCA_947641735.1 uncultured Lactobacillus sp. | reverse complement strand
AATCAAGAAATGCGTGCATTATTTGATCGTGAAATTCATTTAGTTAAAGACTAAAGGTAAAAAAATACTGGTAATCAATGTTAAAAGAAATATTGATTACCAGTATTTTTGTTTAAAGGGATTATGACTTAAATTAAACTAACTCACTTTTAGGAACTCACATTTCTAAAATATATGTATTAAAACTTTCATTTACAGCTACATTAAATTGATTAAGTAGCGTCATAGCTGCCCAATCAGTATCGTCTGCTTCAAAAAATATACTTTCGAAAGAGCTGAACATATCTAATAGCACGCTTTGAGTGAACTTAGGACATGTTTTTGGATTCGTAGAACAAATATAAGCAATCTCATTATTTTCAGTAAAAATAATATTTTCAATTTGAAAATTTTCATTAAGTTGATAATATCCTGTTTTAGTAGGAACTTCTTTAATAAACTGATCTTTTGAGATAGTTAGTGGTGACACAACTTTATGACTGTTTTTATAATATTGGTATAGAAAATCACAACAGTCTAAATATTTATTATTGTGTATATTGAACTTTTGAATAGTTATTTTTTCTTCAGGAAGCAATTTCATATTATCTTTTTTAACAGTTAATGAAAAACACCGTCTTTTTAATTGAAAGCCATTTTTAGTTAAAAAATCGATTAAATACTTTTCAGTTGAATCAAGCATAACTTGTAGTGGCTTCTTTTTATCTTGCATGATTAAAGAAAAAGGCGAAGAGAGTGGATGTGTAAGAAGGTTAAATTTAAGATAGCAATTTTGATTATGATAATCATTGGTGTAGGTAGAGATGGTGCCGATATTTTTGTTATTTTCAAATAATTGATAAGTGTTTGAATTGATTTTCAAAATATTATTGGTCATTTTATTCTTAATCCTTACTAAAACAAAAGAAGTATTAAAATAAATATAGCGTAAAAGTAAGATTTATTAAATAATTTTATATAAAATTAGGGATTATTGAATTTAAATACGATTTTAACCTCAAGGCAAAACTTAGCGATGCGATTAACTAAGAGTATGAGAAAAATTATTTTGTATTATCTCTTGCATTTAAAAATAATGCTGGTATGATGAAAGTGTAAATTGAATAGGTGATGACGTTCACCAATTAAACCGAGCAAAATCTAACGACGTCTACTTCCTACAAACTCTTTTTGAGTAGCAGGCGGTAGGGGTCGTATTTATTTTGCTCTTTTTTGTATATCAGGAGGTATTTTAAATGACTGTTTATGTAGAAAAAGTTAGAGCATTAGAGATTTTTGATTCAAGAGGTAATCCAACTGTAGAAGTTCATGCTTATTTATCTGATGGAACAGTAGCTAAAGCTGAAGTTCCTTCTGGAGCTTCAACAGGTGAAAAAGAAGCTGTTGAATTAAGAGATGGTGGCAAACGTCTTCAAGGAAAAGGCGTAACTCAAGCTGTTGCAAATGTAAATGGTCCAATCAATGATGCTCTTAAGGGCTTGAGTCCTTACAATCAGGCAGAGATTGACCGGACAATGATTAAACTAGATGGAACCCAAAATAAAGCTAAGTTAGGGGCCAATGCAATCTTAGGTACTTCAATGGCAATTGCACGCGCAGCAGCTAGGTCAAAAGATGAACCACTATATCGTTATCTTGGGGGATGTGAGTTAGAAATGCCACAAACTTTTCATAATGTAATTAATGGAGGGAAGCATGCTGATAATGGAATTGATATTCAAGAATTTATGATTACTCCTGTTGCTAAAAATTCATTCCGCGATGGTTTTGAAAAGATAGTTAATACCTACCATGCATTAAAAGCCGTAATTGAAGAAGCCGGATTTGAAACTGGATTGGGAGATGAAGGTGGCTTTGCTCCAAATCTTAATAGTTCTGAAGAAGCCTTAAAGATATTGCGAAAAGCCATCATTAAAGCGGGGTATAAACCTGGAGAAGATATTGCAATTGCTTTTGATGCTGCAGCAAGTTCTTTCTATAATACGGAAGATGGAAAATATCATTTTGAAGGCCACGTCTGGAATGGGGAAGAAATGCTTAAGTATTATGACAAATTATTAAAAGAATTCCCAGAAATTATTTCTTGTGAAGATCCTTTTGATGAAAATGATTGGGAGAATTTTGAAAAATTTACTGCTAAATTTGGCTCTACTCATCAAGTCGTTGCAGATGACAATGTATGTACCAATCCTAAACTTGTTAGAAAAGCGATTAAGGATAAATTATGTAACTCTATTTTAATTAAACTTAACCAGATAGGAACTATTACAGAAACTCTTGAAACAATTCGTTTAGCTAGAAAGAACAATATGACAACGATGGTATCTCACCGTTCGGGTGAAACAGGTGACACATTTATTGCTGACTTTACAGTTGCTACCAACGCCGGGCAATTAAAATCTGGGGCACCAGCAAGATCAGAAAGAGTAGAGAAATATAATCGATTACTTGAGATTGAAAATCAGATCGGTGTTGAAAATGAAAGATTGAATCATTTTCCAAATAATGTAGATTTTGATTAGTTAAAAGCTTAAGTGATAAAAAAATGCTGCTAAATCAAGGCTTAATAACCTTTAGATTCAGCAGCATTTTTTTAGATTAATATTAAAGTATTTAATACTTATGTTTTAGATTGGCGTACATATTTCTAGCAACTTCAATTAAGGTTACGATTCCAAAGAAGATAGCTGAGGAAAGTAGAGCTTTATCTGAATTCTTAGCGATGATTGAAATAACAAATGGAGAAATTACAGCACCAATGTCCATCATAATTAAGCATAATGTAGTAGCAAGATTACTTAATTTGTCAGGGACACTTAAGGAGATCGATTTAAAGATGTACGGCATTACAATACCAAAACCTGCTCCTAGTACAATACATCCTGCTACTAATACATAGGTATTTCTTGCGCTACTAGTTAAGTAAAAGCCAAGCGCATTTAAAAGCATACATAAAACCCATACCCATTTGTTTAGTTTAGTATAAAGCCAATTAAATGCCATGCCACATGGAATACCGGTAATGGCAATTACTGCTAGCATTAACGAAGCCATACTTTCATTTCCTAAATGAAAATCTACGATAAAACTAGGAAGTTTATAAGCAAGAGCCATGTAGAAAATATAAATTAAAAGTGTAAGGATGCTGAGATAAA
>CANRQR010000067.1 GCA_947641735.1 uncultured Lactobacillus sp. | reverse complement strand
TACAAAGCTTGACTAAGGATTTTGAAAAGAAGAATCCTAACATTACTGTTAAGCTTGAAAACCAAGGTAAGTATACTGATTTACAAGCAAAGATTAACTCAACTTTGCAATCACCAAATAACTTGCCTACAATTACTCAAGCTTATCCTGGCTGGCTTTTAAATGCCGCTAATAGCAAACGCTTGGTTGATATGACCCCTTACATTAACAATAGTAAGATTGGTTGGGGCTCAGCTAAGAAGAGTGACATCCGTGAAGAATTATTAAAGGGTGCACAAATTAAGGGTACTCAATATGGTATTCCATTTAATAAATCTGTTGAAATGTTAACTTATAACAAAGATTTATTAGATAAATATGGTGTTAAAGTACCAAAGACAATGGCTGAATTAAAGGCAGCATCTAAGAAGATTTACGAAAAGAGTAACCACAAGGTTGTTGGTGCTGGATTCGATTCACTTTCAAACTACTACGTTTTAGGTATGAAGGATGAAGGCGTAAACTTCTCTAAGAACATCAACTTTACTGGTTCTAAGTCTAAGAAAGTAATCAACTACTATGCTGATGGTATTAAAGCTGGTTACTTCAAGACTGCTGGTTCAGCTGGTTACCTTTCTGGTGACTTCTCTAACCAAAAGGTTGCAATGTTTGTAGGTACTAGTGCTGGTGAAGGATTTGTTAAGATGGGTGTTGGTAATAAGTTCCAATACGGTGTTGCACCTCGTCCTTCTAAGTACAACATGCAACAAGGTACTGATATCTACATGTTCAACAAGGGTACTGCAGAACAAAAGGCAGCTGCCTTCATGTACATTAAGTACTTGTTAGGTAAGAACCAACAATTGACTTGGGCTGATCAAACTGGATACATCCCTGTAACTAACAATGTGATTAACTCTAGTGCTTACAAGAACTCAACTAAGTCTAAAGTTCCTGCTCAATTAGACAAGGCAATGAAGAACTTATACAGTGTTCCTGTAGTTAAGAACAGCAACGCTGCATACACTCAATTGAATTCAATTATGCAAAACATCTTTGCACAAGCAAAGAAGGGTCAAAACTGGAATTCACAAATTGATGCCGGTAAGACTAAGTTCGAAAGTGCTTGGAATCAATAAAAACAGAATATTAAGTAAAAAAATGAGGACTGTCACTATGACAATCCTCATTTTTATATAGATATTTTTAGAAGAAAAGTAGAATGAAGGCAATGAGTGCAGGTAGCATTTGAACAACAAAAATCTTTTTACTTGCTGTAAAGCCCCCAAAAATAGCGACAACTACAACAAAGGCAAGCAAAAGCTGCCATACAGTGATTAAAGTTGGCATTCTGAAGAAGAAAAATACAATTAAGATTAAAAGACCTAGCATTCCATTATAGATACCTTGATTAGCTAAAGCTGTTTTTGCGGTAGGCTGTTTAACAAAATCTACATCCATGTCAAACGACTTAGCTTGTAAGTCAGGTTTCCCAAAAATTTCTAACCACATAATTCCAATATGCTCAATTCCAACAATAATTGTCAGAAGAATTCCGATATTTCTTAAAATCATTTTATAATCTCCCTTATTTAACTATTCAGATAGATTTTACTTATTGTTAACATAGAAATCAAATAGAGTAATAATCATTTCTATTATTGTTGTATTTGCAACAATAATAACATATACTAGAACAAACAAATAGGAGGGATAGACATAAAGATGGCAGAAGAAGATATTTTAAGAGAAATTGGTTCAATTTCACGAGCCTTAGATTCGATTGCTAACATTGAGTTTAAAGATTTGGAATTAAATCGTGGTCAATACTTATATTTAACTCGAGTTTTTGAACACCCCGGGATTATTTCTGATCACCTAGCTACATTATTAAATATTGATCGTACAACGACTGCCCGTGGAATTAGAAAACTTGAACGAGCGGGACTTATTTTTAAAGAAGATGATGAAACTAATAAGAAAATCAAACATTTATTTGTAACCGATACAGGTAAAAAATTAGCTAAAGAAATAGAAAGAGAAAATGTCTATTCAAATACGTTAGTAACAAAAGGCTTAACTAAAGATGAACAGGCTCGATTACAAAAATATCTAAGCGTTCTCGAGAAAAATGCACGTGAAAATTGGAATTTTGTAAAGAATGGCGGAAAGAGGAAGTATTAATATGACGGTAAAATATGAGATTAAAGAAGTATCAGCAGATAATATTAAAGAATTACAACAAATTTCAAGACAAACATTTTTAGAAACGTTTGGATCACAAAATAGTGCCGAAAATATGAAAGAATTTTTGGATACAGCATATGCAGAAGAAAAATTAAAAGATGAAGTTGAAAATGCGAATAGTAGTTTTTACTTTTTAACTGTAGATAATAAAGTGGCTGGCTATCTAAAGGTGAATGAAGGCTATGCTCAAACAGAACAGGTGGTTGCTAATGCTTTAGAGGTTGAAAGAATATACTTGAAGCAATCTTTTCAACATCAAGGATTAGGATTAGTTCTAATCAAATTAGCTGAGAAAATAGCTAGAGAAAGAGAGAAGGACAATATGTGGCTTGGGGTTTGGGAGAAAAATTATCAAGCCCAAACTTTCTATGAAAAAGATGGTTTTAAAAGAGTTAGTCAACACACTTTTGTGGTTGGAGAAGATCCACAGACAGATTTGATTTTAGTTAAGAGGTTGAAGTAATGAAATTTTGTTTTAAGACAATTGATGAAATGACTGGATATGAGGCTTTTTGCGTCGAAAGGCTAAGAAATGAAGTTTTTGTTAGTGAACAAAAAATCACTTTACCTGAAATAGACGATGAAGATTTTCATGCAATTCATGTTTTTAGTTTAAATGACGGAAAAGATGATGCTTTAGCTACTTGTCGAATTTTTAAAGATGAAAATGGAGATTGGTATTTAGGTCGAGTTGTGGTCTCAAAAGATGCACGAGGGATGCACCTTGGAAGCAAGATGATGAAAGAGGTGCATGAGTACCTAAAAGAAAAGGATGTTAATCGGATATACTGCCATGCGCAAATGACAGCGAAGCCTTTTTATGATCGTCTTGGTTATCAACTTAAAGGCGAGACATTTGATGAGGGTGGTATAGAACACGTATTAATGTATAAAGATTTATAGATAAAAAAACACCTCGGAGATGAAGTGCCATAGAAAAGTTAGACATTTATAAAATTTTAAAGATTTGATAATACA
>CANRQR010000066.1 GCA_947641735.1 uncultured Lactobacillus sp. | reverse complement strand
TCTAACAAGGATTCTTTTAGTCTAAGTGGTTTAGGTAGTATTATTGTTTCGTTCTCCTCAAAATATCCTTTAATTCTGATACTAATATCAAAATAAGCTGGCTTGTCTGAAACAATATTAGAACCCTCATAAGCAATAGACTCAATGTCTTTTACTTTATTATTAGCTAACATTTTATTATTAGTTAACATTTTGTTTAAATTATTTTTTATTTCAAACTTCAATTTTTCATCTTTAAATTGATACATCATATTACATTTCTCCCTTTTACAAACTACCCACTACTAAAATTATTATTGCTAGCAGAATTAAGAATGCTGCTGCAAAAATCCAATCAGGTATCTTACTTATCATTAATCAGGTCCAATTAAGTTCCATGGCCGATATCGATAGTATGAATATATGGAACTTCAAGTGCAGGCTGCTTACCTTTACGTAACGCATCCCTAATTAACGCATGCTCCATATCTTTAGTTTGTTGTGTCTTCATTCAATCACCAGCTTTGCGTTTACTTTGTGCCAGCTAGGAAAACTGATTTTTAATTTTTCTAACGTCCTACAGGAATTTCCCCATATATATTGTTCTTCCGTCGAATAAGTACTTTCATGATGCTGGGGATCAATATCCATAAGACAGTATCGGCCATCATTATTTTTAGCAATTATTGCAAGATGTATATTATTATTTACCACATCTCCAACATTCCAATCTTCATCTTTGCTTTCTTTGCGCTTGTCTATTACTTCCATTGCTTCTCCTTCAACTACTTCTCTAATCACGTCATCATCCCCTAAAAGTCAAACTATCCATGTAAGACAAAAGTCTCTGCTTTTCTTCCGGTCTTAGCTTTCTTTTTCCGCGTTCCGTATTTGAAATAGTAGCCGTCGACACATAAAGCATTTCTGCTAACTGAATTTGTGGAATGTTTCTATCCTTTCGCCATTGGATCATCTTTTTAACGTCATCATCCAATTTCTCAAAATGTCGATAACACACTGGGCATCGTCCATGGATATTTTTATGAATTAAATTACTAGGACTTTTTTTGAAGATATGGTTGCATTCATTCTTTTTGAATCTTATTACGGTCATATAGTTAATGTAGTCATCAACTATCGTAAAGCCGTTGTTCTCGCAATACTCCTCGAGATGCTTTAAACCTGCTCTGCTTTTACAGCAAGGACAATGTGAGTGAGCGTAAACTACGTTGCGCGCGAGCGGATTCCAATATTTTTTGCATTCCTTATGGTAAAACGTCACTCGACGGTCTGTGCCCATAAAGCCTGATATAAGTTCATAGTCTGGACCTAAATATTTTATATTTTCTTTAAACCATGCCATATTTCTTTTCTTGGCAGAGTTCTTTTTTAAAAAATACTTTTCGAATTCTACGTCCATTTTATGTTTAATTCCTTTGCTAATGCCTCGCTATGAAGAACTTTTTCTATCTTGCTAAAGGCTAAAAAATTGTCAGTATCATTCCTAATGAAGTAAGCTTCTTTTGCTTCTCGACTGAGCGAGTCACATTGAACTACCACTCCATTCATCCCTCTGATTGCCATATTAAATATCAAGAAAGGAATAGCTCGATCACTTAATTCTTCAATCTGGTACCAGTAACTTCGTGGATCGTAAGTAATCCAAGACAGTAGTTCACTAAATCTTTCATCGTGTAGATGTACTGGATCAGTTTGGCAATTTTGCCACCATCGAGTTATTAAAATGCCGCCTGTTCCGGCTGCCGGTTCATAGTAATATCCATCAGTCTTAGAGGTTAATTTGTTAAGCAACACAGCAATGCTATCGGGAGTGAAATCTTGTTTCTTCGACTTTCGTTCAGCTTGTTCATCTTCAAAATATTCATGAAACCAGTCAAAACTTAGATCGGTTGATACTTTTAAAAAGTTTTTGAAAGTTGCCACTCTCTTGTCATCATCAAGCATTAAGTTAAGTAATCTATCAGGAGCCTTATAGGCATCATCAATACCTAGGATCTGATTAACTGTTTCAACATCAAATTGCATATTAAGCACCTAACCCTGTCAAAATTGTCATCATTTTGTTGTTATCACGCTCTTGAAGGTCGTCAAGCAAGTGGATGTAAACTCGTTGTGTCGTTTCCGTGTTGCCATGTCCTAATCTCTTAGCTACAGATTGAATAGATACACCAGCTGAAATTAAAAGAGATGCATGAGTATGTCTCAGACCGTGAATAGAAATTCTAGGAACAGCTGCTTCTTTGCAAAACTTGGTAAGCTTTTGATTTAAAGTTGAATTGTAAATTCGGCCATTTTTACTCTGCAGTTTATTCAGCCAAAATGGTTCATTCTCTGAATAACCTTGCATCATTCGTTGAAGAATATTTGCTGTTTGCCAGTCAATCGTTATTACACGATTTGAATATTTATTCTTAGTGGGCTGGAATTCTCCAGTCTTTTCTTTATAATTCCAAGTTTTATTCACATAGAGTGTTAAGTTTTTTAAGTCGATATCTTTTGGAGTAAGTCCAAAGATTTCAGCAAATCTCAAGCCTGTTTTTAAATCAAATAGAAACATTAGAGCTTCAGGTGAATCATCTCTTTCAAGTACCTTTACTAGTTTTGATACTTGATCTGATTCAAGATACTTAAATCTAGTTTCTTTATGCTTAACCTGCGAAGTAGCATGCACTTTATAAGTGGGATCTTTTGCAATCCAGCCTTCGTAAACTGCATCCCTTAATGGAGCTTGAATATGATGCAAAAAATCTAAAACAGTTGGATATTCGTGTGTTTTACCATATTCATTGATTAATCTTTGAACGTCAGCTCTAGTCATATCTCCAAGATCTAAATCAGGCACAAGTTCCTTCAAGCGCTTTTCAACTAAATAATATTTGTTTAGAGTTACTGGACGAACTTGTCCTACTTTGTACGTGTCCACCCATTCCTTGAAATATTTATAAAACTTGATGTGCCTTACTTTGCTCGGCAATTATCTCACCTCTTTTTGAACTATTAATTCTTTGTTTTCAAAACTATTAATGCCTTTTTTGAGATAGATATTGTCTACATCAGAGGATGTAAATAATAAAAGAAATCGTCTTTAGATGGTATGAACATATCATTTTCAAATTTTTCAAATGGTACGTTGTACTTTTCTTCAAATTTATCTTTTCTATTTTCTGTTTCTACCGGATCATAGGCAATAATATCTAAACTCATTTTTACTCCTCCAACCTACTTCTTTTCTTCAAATAAAGAAGAGAATGTCTTCCCTATTCCACT
>CANRQR010000065.1 GCA_947641735.1 uncultured Lactobacillus sp. | reverse complement strand
GGTAGAAGCGGTAGATTTAGGTTTAGGATCAGTTTATGTAATGGGCGGAGTATTTACACTAAATAAGTTTCCTGAATTCCAAAAAGAATTAGGAATGGATGAAGGTTATGAAACTAGTGTGCTCATGCCAATTGGTTATCCAGCTGATAAAGAACAAGTAGAAGATAGAAGCAATCGTTATAAAGTGGTTAGAAAATAAGTGAAAATATACTAAAAAGGTACAGTAACGCTATATATAGTGGCTGTACCTTTTTAGTATATTTTATTTACTTAAATCAATAATTTTATCGAAAAGTTTCTTTTCTTGATCAGAAATTTTATGGGCTACTTCAATTACTGCAAAGTTAGGATTAGTTAGAAGAGTTTTATGAATCTGCAATGAAAGTTTATTATCTAACGCACTGGTTGCTTCATCAGCAAGTAAAATTGGTCTTTTAGCTAAAATAGCTCGAGCAATTTCAATTCTCTGAATTTGGCCTCCAGAAAGATTATTACCATTTTGACCAACTTGATAGTCGAATCCTTTGCTGTCAATTAATTCTGTCAGTCCAGCTAATTGAATAGCATTCATTAATTCATCTTTTGAATATTTTTTACCTAAAGTTAAGTTAAAAAGCAAACTTCGATCAAAAATAAATGGTTTTTGGTTGATATAACCGAAATATTCATGAGCCTTGTTCCAGTTATCTTCTATATGTTGATCATCGATAATGACTGAACCAGCAGTTGGAGTAAGCTGTCCTACTAACAAGCGTAAGAGAGTAGTTTTACCAAAACCACTTGGAGCCATTAGTAATATTTTTTCGTTCTTTTCGAGTGTAAAGGATACATCTTTTAAAATTGATTTATCATTCATAATATATGTTAAATTTTCAATCTTTAATTGATTAAAAGATAAAAAAGATGAGGTAGGGGATGTATTTTTTGAGTGTAGTGCCTTTTTGATTTTGTCCCAGATTGGTTTAGTAGAACGTATTTGGTTAATCTGATCAAAAATCATTGTAATTGGATTAATAAAGTCATTAGATAATTGAACAATCATGACTAATGTACCCGCTCCAATTTGGCCATTGAACATTAGAATGGCGCCAACTAAAAATGGAACGATAAAGCTGAAAATATCTGCTATTGTAATAATTAAAGTAGAAATAGCTCCCTGGGTATAGTTCAAAGAACGCAATGCATTCTCCATTTGTTTTGCTTGTTTGATTACATAAGAAACAAGCGGCATTTCAACATCATAGAGCATCGCTGTTTTCGAACCATTAATAGCATCGGTGACGGCTTGAGTGTAATCGGCATTTTTTTCTTCCCAAATGCTAGCTTTATTTTGAATATCTTTTACAAATAGTTTCTGAATAAGTCCTGGAATAATTGTAGTGATTACAAAAATTATCGTTAATAGCCAAGAGTTTAATAAGCCAACAATAATTGAAATAATAAAAGCTGCTATCTCAGAGATAATCATTAATTCGTTTGTGGTTTTAAGTAACTCAATTTGCTTTAGGTCATTAGTCATTAAATTAAGACCCTCTTTTTGTGAATCAGCTTGTTGACTTACTAAGTAGTTGATAGTTTTATCCTTGAGCTTAATATTAATATCCCGTGTAATATCGAAACGTAAATAACGATATCCAAAATTTAAGAACATGATAACAATTAGAACAGTTGCTCCTAAAAGAGCGATAAGAACTAATTGCTTTAATGAGCCACGATGATATTGTGCACTATTTAGCATTATCTTTGTGACATAAGCGATGACGACATTACCACAAGCACTTATGCAGGCTAAAAGGGCATAAAGTGCTAGCTTCTTTTTGTTAGCAAACTTTAAAGACATAATATACCTTTCTAGACCCCATCAAAGTGACTTATTTAGTCGTTTCTTCTTTGATAAGAATAATATTAGCACACTTTATTAAATTATGAAAATAAAATTATAAAAAGTATTGCAAAAAATATTATAAATTATTAATATAATCAAAAAGTTTGTTAATAGAGATAGGTGAAAAGATGAATACTTGGATCGATATGCATACCTTTATTCCATATTTATTTGCCTTTTTGTTTTGGGGCTTTCAAGACTTGTTTAAGAAAATATCATGGAAATGGTACGTGGGTGCGATAATATTTACAGTAAGCTTAGCTTTGATTTTTCCTTTAGTTGGATTGAAATCATATGTCAATGAAGTTGCAATTATTTCGGAATCATTGATGATTGTTTTTAGTTATAAATTAATGATCAAGAGATTAAGTGGACCAGTAACTTTCTTTTCAGGTTTGCTTGTTGGTTTATTTTGGGGAGTGGCATTATTTAGCTTAGTAGGAGTTATTTATAATATCAATTAATAATAAGGAGTAGAATTGGGCTATGGAAATAGAAGAAGTAAACATATAAAATCAACAGATGATCATATACCAATAAAGAAGTTGACTAGTAATGAAATAAGTAGAAATACGGTTTTAATTGTTAATTCTTTAGAAGACAAAAAAACTGATGCATCAAAGTTTATTTAACAATGATGTATCAGTTTTTTAGTTAGAGTATTTTTCAAATGCTTTAAGTTCTATAAGAATGATTGTGAGATCCAGTAGAAATTAAGTCAATAGTTAATAATTCTAATTGACCTTTATGAATTTTATATACTAAAACCCAATTTCCAGCGTTATTATGTTCAACATGCAACGCACGCATAGACTTGAATGAACCTTTTAATTGATGATCATCGTATTTTTGAGCAAGAATCTCAAATTTTTCTTCAACTAATAAATTGATAACATGTTTCAACTTATTGGTATCGTAGTGTTTTCTTTTGAGCTTCTTGTAATCTCGCTTAAATTGAGGAGTGAAGTTGATTTTTGCCATTAATCTTTATCAAGCTCCTCAAATAATTCATCTACTGAATCTGCAGTTTTGTAATCTCCTATTTTGTATTCTTGGAGTGATTTTTCTATGTTAGATTTCATTGTTGGAGAAATATCTGAATATCTTGATAAATTAACTGGTATAGCATTTTCGCTTACTACTTGCGTCAAAATCATTCTCATTGCTGATGACCAATCAAGACCATATTCGTTAAAAACATCAGTTGCTTGTTTTTTTAAATCTTCCGGTAATCTCAAACTTACAGTAGTTGTCATAATTTTCACCTCAAATGTATTATGTTTAACCACATTATAACACATGATAAAACATTTTTGATGAATCTAAGAGGCCTTTGCGAATAAATTAGGTTGTTAATAATGTAGAAGATAGGTATAAAATAGCTAAAAAGTTAATATCAGAAAAAGGCAGCAATTCAAAGATAAAATCACTGCCTTTTTTTAATTAATCCA
>CANRQR010000064.1 GCA_947641735.1 uncultured Lactobacillus sp. | reverse complement strand
ACTTTAATGTGATTAACATCTCTATACTTTTCAAATGCTTTGGCATTTAAATTAGCCTTAGTATATTCGTCTAGTTTTTGAATTAGTTCTTTCGTATCTCCTTCTTGTGCACTGATTTTTAATGAATTAAACATATTTCGATAATCATGGCGAAAAGCACGAAGTTCATCTTCGCTCTTTTCGAGATACTCGGCATAGTCTTGCAATTGCTTTTGTTCTTTTATTAGTTTGTCTTGTTGGGACTTTTTCAAAAGATGTTTTTGAATATTCATTAGTTCCCCGTAAGTGGCTATTGCAAAGACTACTTGAATTAATACAAAAATTGTAAAAAATATGCTTAACGATGTAACCTTCTTAGTTTGCCCGTAAAAAATTGTTGTTAAAGTAGTGGAAACATATAAATAGAGCAGAAGTCCAATAAACACATTGCGATTTTCACTTATTAAATACGCGTGAAGATGCTTGTAGACTATTTCAATTATAAAAACTGTAAGACTTATAACGACAATTGTTACTAATAAATTAAGATAAATTTCATCCTCAATAGACAAAAGTTCTCCTAAGATACTAGTTATTATATCTATTATAGAATCCACAACTCCCACAATTAAAATTGATCCAATAGCTAAGGTTTTTTCCTTACTTTTTCTAAAATAAAATACAAAAAATAAAATTTCTAAAAAAGTAGCTAGTTGAACAATGCCTACACATATAGTAGGAAGTAATAATAACACTCCACCGAGAATCAAAATATTTTTTTTACTAGCTGCAATTTGAGAAACTCTAAAAAATATCCATAAATCAGTTATTCCAGAAATAAACATTAAAAAGCTATAAACTAACAACATTTTTATTTCCAAATGTTGCGCGTCCAGTAAAATATACCTTTATTCCAATTTACATTAACAAAACCATTTACTCTAGTACCACCAACAACTTCAACCATTTCTTCTTCAGTTAAAATAACCTTTTCTTTTTTATTTTCTTTCATGATTCTTCTCCTTAAATAATCAACATTATTTTTACGTCTTAAATATTACCATCTTTCATCCCTAGAAAATACTAAAAATACCGAATCAGTCACTTTGAGTACTAATTTGGTATTTTTTATTTATAAAGTATTATTAGTAAATTATAGAGATTTTTGAAAGAGAATTAATTTTATAACCATCAAATCGTAAACAATATACTTTTCTGAAGAATATTGCACACCATTTTTGACTAGCTCCAAAATATTTCACTACAAAACACATATTTGTCAATATTCTTGCCTATAAATCTATCACAGAGCCTAATTTTAAGGTATTATTGTAATAGTTTAAAAAAGGAGATTTTATTGTGCAAAGTAAACGCCCTATTATCATTGGAATTGCCGGTGGTTCAGGTAGTGGTAAAACAACCATTGCCCATGAAATTTATGACCAAATACAACAAGACGACCATATCTTAATTATGACGCAAGATTCTTACTACAAGAACAACGACAACTTATCAATGGCAGACCGTAAAAAAATCAACTACGACCATCCTGATGCCTTTGATATGCCACTACTTGTTGAACAACTTCGTCAACTAATGGACTATAAGGCAGTTGAAATGCCAGTTTACGATTTTACTGCTCATACTCGAAGTGAAAAGACCATCCATACTGAACCAGCAGATATTATCATCTTAGAAGGTATCTTAGTTCTTGGAGAAGAAAACTTACGGAACTTGATGAGTATTAAAGTATTCGTTGACACTGATGACGATATTCGTTTTATCAGAAGATTAGAACGTGATACACAAGAACGTGGTCGTTCAGTAGAATCAGTAATTAATCAATACTTAGCAACGGTTAAGCCAATGTATAATCAGTTCATTGAACCAACTAAACGTTATGCAGACATCATCGTTCCAGAAGGCGGAGAAAATGATGTTGCCATTGATATGCTTACTACGAAGATTCGCTCAGTTTTAAGTATAGTCAAATAAAAATAACCTCGTGGTTTTCCACGGGGTTATTTTTCACCAAAAAAGAAACTCATTATAATTCCAGCAATCAGACTTCCACCTATTAATCCAAGATATTCTGACGTTTTCAGTATTAAGCTTTGAGCTTCACTCCAATTAGAAATTCCCATTACTATAGAGCTTATTACAAAGAATGAGACTGTATTAATAATAACTGATTTCAAGCTACTATAAATTCCTAAATTTTTCTGCTTAGATTTCTCTCTTTTCACCATTCTTCCCCTATTCCACCACATTATCTCCATCTACTGTTGTCATTGTTAAGACTACTCCAGATGGTTGTGGATCAAATGAAATATTATTTAGTCCATTAGCTGTTCTGACACGGGCATATTTTAAATTTGCACTCCAGACAGTATTATTTCCTTCAATATTATTAATCTCATAATCACTCTTAAAAACAGCATGATCTAGGGTAAAATTACCAGCCTTTAAGTTTGCACTTCCACCATCAATAGTTACGTCAGTTAAATTCATGTCTCCATCGGTAACATTCAATGAAATTTGAGATAAGGTAGATCCAGATACTTTAATTTCTCCATCATATGTAGCAAGCTTCCCATCAGCTAAATCACTGTTTCTCACGGTTACATTACCATCTGTTGATTCTAGAAGAGATTCAGCAATTGCAACACGTCTTACTCTAACTCTACCCTCAGTCGATTTAAGATATGCTTTTTCCACTTTGGTATCAACGATTTCAATATCACCACTATTAGTTTGAACATCAAGCCTATCTAAGGTTACCTCTGCTGGTACAACGACATTAAGATGAGCTTCACCATTATCAATTAAATTAATTCTTTGCTTAAGCTGTAACTTTCCATTTTCTAATTGAACAGCAGGTAAGTAGTGCCGTTTACCCATAAAGTTAACTGCAAAACGTTCTCCTTGTTCAACTGTTACATCCCCGCTACTTAATTTTATTTTCAATTCGTTGAATTCTTCGTCACTTATTTTTACCCTAACAATCTCATCTTTTTTATTTTCTTTAGAAAAAAGCTTTTCAAAGATCATAGCCTTTCCCCCAATCTACGACACAATTAAATTATTATTAATTATATTAATATGATTTAATATTTTCAACTATTGAATTCAAAAAACAGCGCTGAATTATCAACGCTGTTTTATCGTTTTTAGCCACTTAATTTGGTTATCAAGCCTACTAATTGCACGTTCTAAGATCAAATAATGGCCATAATTTTTACTTCTTTTTTCTTGAGTATTAAATAGCATTTTTTCTCTATCATTTAAATGATCAAGTTGCTCCTCTAATAGATTAAGTTGCTTATTAACTAAAGTCGAAATTCTGGGATCATAAGGATCCTGAATAAAGAATAGTTTTAATGAAAACAAGTCTTCGACTACTGGAAGAGCGGTAATAGGGATATCAATCCATGAATTTAATTTTTCTTTTCCTAGATTAGTTAAATGATAATACTTTTCTTTTTCATTATTACTATCACTTGTTTGTTTAATCCAATCATCTTCGACCATTTTCTTTAGTTCAGGATAAATCTGACTATGAGAAGCTTTCCAAAATTCCCCAATTTCATTTTTAAATTGAACTGAAGTTAGCCCCCAGAGTTGGACATAAATCCAACCTGGGGATTTTACTATGAGCAAATATGCAGTTGAAACTAAATTAAAAGCAATTGAATTATATAAAAAAGGTCTTGGAAGTAGAGATATTCAATGTGAATTGAA
>CANRQR010000063.1 GCA_947641735.1 uncultured Lactobacillus sp. | reverse complement strand
CTGTTTCAGGTGGGATTACTTTCAAAAAAACTGCTTTTGAATTACTAGCTGCCAAGGGTTGGGCCGATGGTTTTATTTCTTATATTACAAACAAGTATGCTAAGGATGCAAAAAATGATAAGAAATCGCTGAGTGACACATACGCGTTAGCGAAAATCTTTAATGGTGAATATGATAATGATTACGCAACCTTTAAAAAAGCAATGTTCAAGGAACGTATTGATAAACGTCAAGACTTTAAACCAATTACTATTACGTTGAATAGCAAGAATATCCAACTAAACAATTGGGATGAGTTACAAAATTTAATGCAGACTACTGTTGATCAAGAATTAGCACTGAGAGCTCAGGGGAAAAAATCAAGTTTGATTAATGACTTAAAAGCTGCCATATTAACAGCAGAACTCAAGCAGACTGAAGACTTTAGAAGCTCAATTTTTGCTAGTCCTCAACAAAGTAAGCAAGGAGAAATAGTAGGCGAAGGCACAAGTTTAGATTGGCCAGCGTATGATTTAAACTCGCTTAAAAAGGGCAAAGTAGTAGATGAAGGTACAAAGTTAGAAGTTCCCGCTTACGATTTGACCTCGCTTAAGAAGGGCGTAGTAGTGGATGAAGGAGCACAGCTAGAACTCCCAGACTATGATTTAAACTCGCTTAAAAAGGGCGAAGCAGTAGGTGGAGGCACCAAGTTAGACTTACCCGCTTACGATTTAAATGCACTTAAGAAGGGTGAAGCAGTAGGCGAAGGTACAAAGTTAGATTTGCCGGTCTATGATTTGAACTTACTGAAGAAAGGTGAAGCAGTAGGCGAAGGTACGCAGCTAGAATTGCCAACTTATGATTTGGACTTACTTAAAAAGGGCGAAGTAGTAGGCGAAGGAACCAAGTTAGCATTGCTAGCCTATGATTTGAATTCGCTTAAGAAAGGCGAATTAGTAAGTGACAGTACTCAATTTGATCTACCGGTCTACGATGTAGCTTCTCTTAAAAAGAATGAGATAGTAAGTGAAGATGCTAGTTCTAACTTGCCGAGTTTACAGATTAATGACTCGAAAAATGCCCAAGAATCAGCAGCTGAAAAATTATCAGCTCAAGATGATGATTCAGCTACAAAACTAGATGTAACAGAGAACGAGCAGAAGGATCAACTAAAAGGTAACGTTCCTTCTTCTACCTTATCGAGTTTAAATGTAAAGATATCGGAAAAGAAAATAGAAATAAGCTCAAATAATAGATCTCCTGAGATAAATAACTATAAACATATTATTTCTAGAATAAAGAACCATAAGTTAACTAAATCCGTTAAACTTAATGCAAAGATAAAGAATCACCATGTGTTTTCAAATTTCAAAAATAATGTAAGCTTGCCCCAAGCTGGAAGTAAAAATGATAATATTTTCTTACTCTTAGCAGGCATTATTAGCTTATTTACTGCACTTGGATTGAGTATTTTTAAAAAGAAAAAATAATTATAAAGATAATTTTTCTTATTAGATTTTTTAAAATTTTTAAATTTTAGGTAAATAAAAAGCCTCAGTTTTATTAAACTGAAGCTTTTTTTGTTGAATACTTTTGAATAATAATAGCAATAATCTCAATAATCATTAGAATTCCGAAGAAGATAGCTGAAGATAACAAAGCAGACTCAGAATTTTTGGTAATAAGAGATATTACATACGGTGAGGCTACACACCCTCCATCCATCATTACCAGACATAAGGTTGTATCTAAATTTTCCCATTTAGCTGGCGCAGAATTAGAAATCCATTTGAAGATATATGGCATTACTAAGCCAAATCCAAGTCCTAAAATGACGCACCCCACTACCAAAATTCCAAAATCGCGAGAAATGCTAATAAGGAAAAAACCGGTTGCATTTAGTAACAAGCAAATTGGCCAAATCCATTTATTTAGGCGATTGTAAAGCCAATTGAAGCTCATCCCACAAGGGATGCCCATTATGGCAATTACTGCTAGCATGAAGGAAGCGGTACTTTCGTTACCAAGATGAAATTTAATGATAAATGCTGGAAGTTTGTAAGCAAGAGCCATGTAAAAAATATAGATTAAAAGAGTAATAATACTAATTATAATAATTGTAGAATTGAATTTTCCTTTTAAATTTGTCAAAGAAAAGTGTTCTTTATTATGAGTATGTTGAACTTTTGGTACTTTAACAAATTTTTGAAACATGAATAAAATGGGAATTGCAAAAATGTATACCCAAAATACTGCATGCCAGGAAAGTGTGACTAAGTAGCAAATCAGTAGAGATGAAACGATATAGCCGATATCATTCATAATATTTTGAAAACCCAACATTTGGTTGAGTTCGACATCGTTATTATGATAGATACTCATCAGTAAGCTTACAGCCAGTGAATTATAAATTCCAACCCCTACTCCAAGTAGAATTCGCAAGAAAAAGATAAGCCAGAAGTTATTAATGATGACAGGAAGAGTACCTGTAATCCCAATAATAGCTAATCCGAGAATAATAACGCGTTTTTTACCGATTTTTCTTACTAAAAATGGATTCAGAATTAATCCGATAATCTGACCTAAATTGGGAATAGTAGTTAATAACTCTACGTTCACGCGCGCAATATTTGGAAATGCACGTTCAATTAATGGAAGTGCGGGTGAAATCACGGCCGACATCATAATGAATAAAGAAATTGCTAGTAGAGATACCTTAAACATTAGTTTAGAAGATTCGTTTTTAATATTCATAATTTTTCTCTCTAAATATAATGATTTTTTCTACATTGATTCTATCAAAGATAGAGGTAATAGTTAATTATAGTTAAATCTAAAAAGTAGTATGAAGAAAACTTAATGATATAATTTGAAACGGAATTAAAAAATAGGGGTGAAAATACATGAGAAGATACCCTCATGAGGAATTTTCAGATGAAGAAAAGAAAAAGTCGGTAGCAATTCTAAAGGAATTAAAGGAAGCACGAAAAGAAGAACCTACCAATTTGCGTGATCATTTACAAGCTTTCAATGATGGGGTAATTGCAATTATTATCACGATTATTGTGTTAGAAATCCAACCTGCCATCCATGAAGTCCATTATCAAGAATTTATAAGTAATATCGTTGTGTTTTTGATTACTTTCTTTATAATTGCTGATTTTTGGTATGACTTACACCTATCGTTTTCTTATTACATTTTGAAGCCGACGAAAATAGTAGCTATTTTAGATTTTATACTGCTGGCTGACTTAGCCCTTTTTCCTGTAATGACGAAATGGATTATGGCAGAAGTTTCAACTTTTGCAGTAGTAAATTTTGGAATAGTATTTTTAATTGCTAAAATTGTTGAAATTCTTACTCAATATTTCGGAGCAAAAGAAACAGTCAAAGATTCACAGCTGATGAAAATTATTATCACTAGATCCTTTATTAGACGAGCTTTTGTCGGTTTATTAACGAACATTGGATTAATCATTCTTTCATTGTTTATTCCTCGTTTGGCAATGATTTTATATTTAGTTATTCCGTTGATTTCTTTCATTTTTCCTACACCTAATCAGATAGGGGACCCTCGAAATGAACTACACCGGCACTAAAGTACCGGGTTTCTGGGAACACTAAGTAGTGTTTAGGATCTTACAGAAGATATTGCTATCTTCATACCTAACTCACGGAACTTAGCTATTTACCACGGCCAGTTCCTGACCATTTAGCGTTGCTTTATGCAAGATATTAACTGCCGCATTAATATCCCGATCATGATGAATCTGACAGTTAGGACAAGTCCATTCCCGAATTTCTAGCGGCTTGGCTCCACTGTTAAATCCGCATTTAGAACAGATTCTGGAGGTGTTCTTGGGATTGACGGCAATTAATTCCTTGCCGTATCGTTCACACTTATACTCCAGCATTTGTCTAA
>CANRQR010000062.1 GCA_947641735.1 uncultured Lactobacillus sp. | reverse complement strand
TTCTAATACACCAGCAATTCAAAAATTAGCTGAAGAATTTAATAATTGGAGCTTAGGTGAACTTCAAGTTTCTGTTATCATGACTGGATTGTTGAAAGAAGTGGCGGAACTTTCTAGTTCGCATAATTTAACTTTTTTAGTGCGTGCTGATAGGTTTCATGTTAATAAATTGCAAAAATTATCAATTGCTCAAGCGTATATTAAAGTATTTGATATTACAAGTGACCAAGCCGAAGAAATGGCCGAGATGACACAAGGTTATGCTTATGCTTTTCAATTAATTGGGGATTTGATGTATGAAGAACTATCTACTGGTAAAAATTTTGAAGAAGCCTGGAATTATACTAAGTTAGCTTTTAAAGATACGCTTTTCAATCAAGCGTATGATGTCATCTCACATGAATTAACAGAAATTGATTTTCAATTTCTCTACGAGATGTCAAAAAATAATAATATTAGTGCAATTATTGAGAAAATGGGTAAAAGCAAGCAATACGTCAATATGTATCGTACTAAGCTAATTAAATATGATTTAATCAAGCCAATCATTCGAGGTAAATTAGGGTTCACATTGCCACTATTTAGAGAATTCATTCAAGCAAAATATGACGAATTAAATTGGGGATAAAAATCTGTAATAACCATGTGAATTCTTTTTTAATTATTTTACTTTTCAAAATATAATCTAAATAATAAATAAACCAAAACGGGTGAAGCCAATCAACTTCACCCGTTTTACTTTGTCAAAATTTACTACTAAATTATTTTAAACTAACTTCTAATTTTCAAATTTAATAGCTTGATCCTTAAATAATTCATAGGTAATCAAGTCAGAAGTATCTAAATCTTCATTATTCATATCAACTGCATTAATTTGGTTATTATCATAAGTAGTAAAGTATAAAATTCCTTTATCCAAATTCATACAGTCTGAATACATGGTAAATTCAAATACATTATCTGCAACTTCATCTGTACCCTTTGCTTGTTCAACTGAATGTAAAATATGGAAGAAATTAGTTACATTTTCGACTTCATCATTACCCTTTGGAGCATGAGCCAATACAAAAGATGCCTTAATAAAGCGAGAATTAGAATCTGTTCCGCCTGGTAAATGATGAGTCCCTAATCCGCGGCTATACAGATTAATGTCTGCATTAGGTACAAGGGTATTTTTAGGTTGAGCTGGAGAAACTGAAGCAAAGTTAGCCAAAGTTTCAACTTGAGCTGGGAAGACAGGATTATTTGTTAAAGTATTAACTGGGTTGTCATAAACGTGTAAGCCAGTTTCCGTTGATTCAATGACTATACTCTTACCACTTTTATCACCCATTAACCAATGAAGAGTAGTAACTGGTAAATCTTTAGAGAAACTTTCATCAGTAATATTAGTTTCAGACAATAATTTCTTTACATCTTCGATAGTTTCGCAATTACTTAGTAAATATGGGATCAGTTCAAAAGAAGTAACATTCTTTTTACTTTCATCTACAGAAAAATATTTACCAGGACCAGTGAAGTTTAATCCGGCTATTCCTAGTCCCTTTTCATTGATAGCATCACAATACAATGGATAATCATTGGCGACTACTGAAACACCGATCATTGCATAATGAGTATCTTGTGTTGGTAAATGACGATAATTAAGTTGATAATTTCTAGGAGTAATTACCACTTTCTGACCATAGGCAATTTCATAATCTAAATTTCTACCAAAATAATTATCTTTTGGACTATATAAAATTGATGTACACATCTTAGTTCCCTTCTCTTCTCAAAAATCTTTTCACTTTCTATTGTAGTCTTAAAATGCAATAAATTCCTTTAACTTGTCTTACATGCAACTTTAAATAAAAAAATAGAACATGAATTAAGAAGAGTAACCTTTATTCTCATACGCTAAGTGCATAGTATTTTTTACTACTTACTAAGAAAAAGTTAACTTTCACTAAAAATATATAACTATTTCACCATTAATTATTCACATCTCCCAAATGAACTTGTTGTCGAATGGAGGTGATAACAGTTACATGAAAAGTGTCAGAAAAACAATTAAGCTCTTTCTTCTATTAGGTCTTGTTTCTGTAAGTGTTAATACTTATAAGAATAATCCTACTGTTCGCATGGCTACTAACGATTCAATTAGTACATTAAAGGAAAAAATATCAACCTTAGATGCTAGCGATCTTAATCCATTTTAGTGAATGCCACTCCCGAAGCTATAAATAGTTGGAATAAAACTGGTACGTTTACTTTTAAAGAAACCACCAATAAAAATGAGGCTAACATTGTAGTACAACAAATTGAAGATAATACAACAAGTGTTACAGGTATCACAACCACAAGCTATAATCCATTAACTAACCATCCATTAAAAGCACAAGTTAAGCTAAATACTTATTACTTACAATCTGTAATGTATCCGGCAGGATTATATTATTCTATTCAAGAGCAAGATATTAATGTAGCTAGAGATTTATACAAATCTGCATATGCAGCATAAAAAGAGTTTCGTAAACAAGTCTTAATTTGATTTAAAACATAACTCTTTAGAAAGTAAAAGCACTGATATATCAACATTTATTTAACGATGATTATCAGTGCTTTATTTTAATGTTTTTCCCTAGATACTTCTATTATTTTTGACACTTAAAGAACCAGCGAGTTGCCTTTTTATCTTTCATTTCTAAACTAAAATCAGACCCAACTTCAATTGAGTTAAAACCAGCATGTTTCAGCAATTCTTTAATAGTATCCAAATCATATGCTCTTTCATAGTGAGTTTCAGATAAACGATCATATTCGTCATTAGGTAAACGATTAAAGAATGTTAAATCATGAATCACCCCATGTTCGACATCATCATTGGCATAACTCTGCCACATAAATGCTCGACGATGATCATCATCTTGATAATTATACATATAGCCGGGGTAAATATCATCAGTTTGATGAGGTGTAATTACATCAAAAAGAAATATACCATCATCTTTTAAATGATTGGCGACCTCAGAAAATACTTGAAACAAGTCCGATTCATCATCAAGATAGCAGAAAGAGTCCGCATAGCAAGTAATTACATCGAATTTTTCAAGATCAGCTAAATCTCGCATATCAGCTTGTACCAGCTGTAAAGAAACATTATTTTCAGTACTATGTTGGTCCGCTAAGAGCTAAGCATTTCATCTGAAAAATCAGCTACCGTGACTTTTATACCATCTTTAGCAAGTAAAACAGCTAATCGTCCGCTACCACCAGCTAGGTCAAGTAATTTACAATTCTTTTTATTGATATTAGCTAAGGTAAATTGCTCCCAGCTCTTGTACATATCTGAATCAAACAACTGATCATATAATTGGGCAAAAGTTTGATAAATCATTTTTATTAATCCGATCTATTTAAATTACTATTCTCTTAATATTAACCCAATTATTAAAGATATTAAAACTATTTCTTGCAGTTATTGCTTCTTTCGCATATCCCAACATGTCCAGATCATTAATAAAATAATTAGCATAATGACCACATAAGCCAAAACTACTGCGTCTCTTTTAGGCATCATATTAAAGGAAACAAAAGTAGCTGGTAAATTACACAAATTCAAGAAAATCAAAATAATTGAACTAATCCACCCTAAGATTGACTAAATCTTTCTATTCTTAAACTGGCCCATCATTCTCTTATCATCTGTCATAATCAAAAGCGGGACAATTGAAAATGGTACGGCAAATGCTAGAAAAACTTGAGAATTTTCTAAAAGCATATTAAGGGCAAAATGTTGCTCAGAAATTGAATCTTTTGCCGTCATCAGTATACCCATAATCACTGGAATCACGAATAATAATCTAGTAAATAGCCGTCTTGCCCATAATGGCATCTTTAAGTGAATAAAGCCTTCCATTACTACCTGTCCAGTTAGAGTTCCAGTAATTGTTGAATTTTGACCAGAAGCAAGAAGTGCAACTGCAAATAAGACTGATAAAATTCCTGTCTTAGCTACTGAGATCAAAATTGGATT
>CANRQR010000061.1 GCA_947641735.1 uncultured Lactobacillus sp. | reverse complement strand
AAGAATCGCACTATGACACAGCTATCTTTGCTGGCGGATGTTTCTGGTGCATGGTGCAACCGTTCGACACATATCCTGGAATTATTAGTGTGGTATCTGGTTACACCGGTGGTCATGTCAAGAATCCAAGTTATGAAGAAGTTTGTACAGGTGCAACGGGGCATGTTGAAGCTGTAAAGATTACCTTTGATCCTAAAATTATTTCATATAAAAAACTTGTTGATATTTATTGGCAAGTAACTGATCCAACAGATGCAATGGGACAATTCCAAGATCGTGGTGATCAGTACCAACCGATTATTTTTTATAATTCTCCTGAGCAGAAGAAAATTGCAGAAGAATCTAAAAAGCAATTAGAACAATCACATAAGTTTGATCAACCAATTGTAACCAAAATTGAACCAGCGCACTCTTTTTATCCAGCGGAAGAATATCATCAAGATTTTTATAAAAAGAATCCTCTTCGTTATCAAATGGAAGAAGCAGGTGGAAGAGCACAATTTATAGAGAGACATTGGAAAAATAATAAATAGATAAAGCGAAGAATTTGCTTTCTTTTTTAGTAATGATTGTTAGAATAGATAATGCAAAAGATTATTTGATACAAAAAGGAAAATCAAGATGAGTCAATTAGAAAAGCTGTCTCGTAGACACTATCTAATTTCAAAATTATCTGCTGCATTCCTTTATGCTTTAGCGGTTGCGGTAGCCCTCAATTTCTTCTGGGGGCCAGGTAAAATTTACGCTTCAGGCATTACGGGTTTTGCTCAGATTATTCAATCAGTGTCTGAACGATTCATGCCATTTACTTTGTCGACATCAGTGATGTACTTTGTTTTGAACATTCCACTTTTTATTTTGGGATGGTGTAAAATAGGGCATCGCTTTACAATTTTTACAATTATTGCTGTTTTACTTGGATCCATCATGATGCGAGCAATTGCACCAATTAAAATTACCTATGATCCAATCATCTGCGCTTTATTTGGTGGTGTAATTAATGGTGTCGGAACTGGAATTGCATTAAAGTCAGGAATTTCGACAGGCGGACTAGATGTTTTAGGTATTATCTTAAGAAAGAAGACTGGCAAAAGTTTTGGTCAAATTAATATTTTCTTTAATTTGATTATTGTTATCTGTGCTGGTTTCGTGTTTGGTTGGACACGGGCTTTGTATACTGCTTTGAACATTTTTGTTAACGGTAGAGTAATTGATGCTGTTTATACTCAACATCAGAAGATGCAAGTTTTTATTGTCACTGAACATCCTAAACATATTATTGAAGGTATTCAACGTAAGATGCATCGTGGTATTACTATTTTTCATGATGTTGAAGGGGCCTATAGTCATACAGAAAAAACTGTTTTAATGACGATTATTGACCGCTATGATATGTTTGATATTTATAATATTGTTATTCAGTCTGATCCTTATGCATTTATGAGTGTAAGTGAAGTTGATAAAGTATATGGTCGCTTTAAGGAGCAGAAACCAGTCTAATAAACGAAAAGGCATAATCTACATAATTTTGTTTTGTAGATTATGCCTTTTTATAATGGAGACTTGACGCAATTTTGACGTAAAAAAGTTACAATCCATTTCAAAATAGATTGTAACTTTAGCTTTATATCAATATTTTTTCTGATTATTTCGGTCTATTTAGCATAGTCATCGATGCCTAAGTGTTCCATAATTAAAGCCGCAGTTTCTTCAATTGACCGATGAGCAACATTAATTACATAACAACCAAGTTTTTTATAAAGCTTGTTAGCTGCATCAAGTTCTGCATTGATCGAATCCATATTAGAGTAAGTAGTATCAGGATTTAAACCATAAGCAATCATTCTTTGACGTCTGATTTCATTTAAGACAGATGGGTCGTTAGTCAAACCAATAATCTTTTTAGGATCTACTTTGTAAATTTCATCTGGAATATGAGTTTGAGGAACAAGAGGTAGGTTAGCAACCTTTAAGTTCTTATTTGCTAGGAATAATGAAAGAGGAGTCTTAGAAGTTCTTGAAACTCCGAGTAAAACAACATCGGCTTCTAAGAATCCTTTAGGATCCTTACCATCATCATACATTACGGCAAATTCCATTGCAGAAATTCTATCAAAGTAATTTTGTCCCATGTGGTGTACAGCCCCAATTTCATGTTTAGGTTCTTCACCAGTTAGGGCATGAATATTTTCAATTACTCCAGAAAGTAAATCTACGTATTTCATGTTGTGTTCACGTGCAAATTTAATGACAGCTAATTGCTCATCTTCATGAATTAGCGTAAAAGCAATTAGCACGTTCTCAAACTCTGTAATTTCGTCGAAAACTTTTTCTAACTTCTCACGACTAGTAATAAATGGATAGCGACGATAGTTAAATTTAACATCTGGATATTGAACCGCCCCAGCTTGAACCATATTAAAAGCAGTATCTCCTACAGAATCGGAAATAATAATTAAGTTAACGCTTTTTTGATTTTCCTTCTTTTCTTCAGTCATATATCTTCACCTCATTATTTATCTAAATTATACCAAAATAAGTCAGAAAAATGTTAATCGACTATTGACCGATTTTTCTCGTTTAGCTATAATTTAACTATATTGTTGTGGCACATATTTGTGTGCCAAGAAATGGAAGGAGGGATCTCACATGGCTAAGACAATCGTTCACGAAAACGAGTCTATTGATGATGCTCTTCGTCGTTTCAAACGTTCCGTTTCTAGAAGTGGTACCTTGCAAGAATACCGCAAGCGTGAATTCTACGAAAAACCAAGCGTTAAGAGAAAGTTAAAATCCGAAGCTGCTCGTAAGCGTAGACATTATTAATATAAAGAAAGCTCCTGGTAGAAATTCAATCTATCAAGAGCTTTTTTTGTATAAAAAGTTTAAAATAGATTATGTAAGTTTTGATAAAGAGGAGAAAAAATAGATGTCATTAAATGATACTTTAATGCAAGATATGAAAACAGCTATGAAGGCTAAGGATAAGGAAGCATTAACTACCATCCGTTCTCTTAAGGCTGCTGCGATGAATTATAAAATTAAAGTAGGACATGATTTAACTAATGATGATGAATTAACAGTTTTGTCGAGTGCTCTTAAGCAACGTAAAGAATCGTTGGAAGAATTTACAAAAGCAGGCAGAGACGATTTGATTGATCAAACTAAAAAAGAAATGGAATTAATCGAAAAATATATGCCAAAACAAATGTCTGAGGAAGAACTTGAACAAACTGTTGAAGAAACCATCAAAGAAATTGGAGCAGGTTCTAAGAAAGACTTTGGTAAAGTTATGCAAGCTTTAATGCCAAAAATTAAGGGTAGAGCTGATGGTAAAGCAGCTTCTTCAATTGTTGGTAAAAAGCTTAACTGATAGCTTTTATTTAACGGAGGATAAATTTTAAGTGGGACAAACTATAGAAGCAACATTTACACCAACTAAACCAGAAACAATTATGAATTTAGTTGGAATTAACGATGCAAATTTGCGTTTAATTGAAGAATCTTATGATGTGCAAGTGACTGATACTGGTAGCGAAATTGAAGTAACCGGGGAAGAAAGCCTTGTTAAGAAAATTATGCAAATTTTTACTGCTTTAGATAAGGTTGTTACCCGTGGAGTTACTATTACCGCAACTGATGTTGTAAGTGCAATTAAAATGGCGGATAAAGGAACCTTAGAGTTCTTTGGAGAGTTGTATAATAAAATCCTTATTAGGGATGCTAAAGGACGCCCCGTTCGTGTTAAAAATATGGGACAAAAACGCTATATTGAAGCAATCCAAAAATACGATGTTGTTTTTGGGATTGGACCAGCTGGTACAGGAAAGACTTTCCTAGCGGTAGTTATGGCAATTGCTGCCTTTAAAAAGGGAGAAGTGTCACGAATTATCTTAACTAGACCAGCAGTTGAAGCGGGTGAATCGTTAGGTTTTCTTCCAGGAGACTTGAAAGAAAAAGTTGATCCATATTTACGTCCAATTTATGATTCTCTTTATGCAATTTTAGGAGTAGAGCCAACCAATCGTTTAATGGAACGCGGGGTTATTGAAGTAGCTCCCCTAGCATATATGCGCGGTAGAACTTTGGATGATGCGTTTGTAATTCTAGACGAAGCACAAAATACAACACAAGCACAAATGAAGATGTTTTTAACAAGATTAGGTTTTAATTCTAAAATGGTTGTCAATGGAGACCAAACTCAAATTGACTTACCAGGAAAAGCAAAGAGTGGATTATTACAAGCTGAACATATTT
>CANRQR010000060.1 GCA_947641735.1 uncultured Lactobacillus sp. | reverse complement strand
TTTTAAAAAATTACGGTTTAACGACAATCATTGATTTGCGATCAAAGAGTGAAAGAAAAGATCATCCCGATCCGCAAATTGAAGGTGTTAAAAATATTTCTTTGCCTCTTTCTGAAGAAGAAGGGACTTTAGGTGGGATTCAAGATTTATCACGAGAAGATGATTTATATCATCATGATCCTCATTCTGCCTTTAAAATGATGTGTGACCACTATAAGGATCACGTAGTAAAAGCTCATGATCAAAATACAGTTCGTCAGGTTTTAAGTATTTTAGCTGAAAAAGAAAAGGGAGCAACTATTTTTCATTGTACCGAAGGAAAAGATCGTACTGGTTTTGTAGTTTTATTTGTTTTATATATTTTAGGTGTTGATTTAGAAGTAATTCGTCAAGATTACTTAGCGTCTAATTCCATTCTTTCTGCTTATCGAGCAGAACGTGATAAAAAGTTTGAAAATGCAGGTGAAAACCTTACCTTTAGGAGTAATATGCGAATCTTGAGCTCGGCTTCTGATTCCTTTTTTGATACGATATTACTTACAATTGAAGAGCAGTATCATGATATGGATGCATATTTGAAAAATGTGTTGGATGTGACACCTGAATTAAGAGATCGTTTACGTAAGCTTTATTTAGAGGAAAGGTGAGCTTTAGACAAAATAAAGTATCTTTATAAAGTAATACATAATTTCAGATCAGAGTTTTAACTTAAGAGTCATTAGACAGAACGGAGTTTACAAAAGGAGTAAGATAAATGGAATTAGAAGTACATATGCTTGTCCCTTATTTATTAGCCAGCGTATATTTTATTTTTCAAGATTGGTTTCAAAATATCGCTTTAAAATGGTATGGTATCGCAATAGTTGCGATCGTAATTATTTATTGGATATTTAATATACGGATCCATCTTAATATAATTCAGATTGGTGCAGAGCTGATTCAAATAATATTAGCTTACCTTTTATTAACAAGAAAATTCAGTAAATTAACTACTTTTGGATTAATTATGATAATCGGTATTGTAACTGCAGTTGTTATTTTTTGTTAATTCGTGGAAAAATAATTAAAGATAATAATAAACTAAGAAAAGTTATTCTTAGTTTATTTTTTCGTCTTAAAAACTATGATATAATTTCTACGTAATAAAATGCGAACATATGTGCGAAAAAATAGAAAGAAAGGGGATAAATATGCTAACAATTTATGATTTAAAGAATAATGTAATGCTTAAACAACCAGATTTCTTTAAGTTGGTCGAAGGATATGACTCTTTTAAGGGAGTTAGTTTTGTTGGAAGTTTTAAAATAATAGAGAAAGAGCTTTTGCCACGCTTTAAACAGATTGATCTAATTTTAGGGATGGAAGATCAGAAAACTGGTAAGAATTTAGATCAATTATTAAATGTCTCTAATAAAGTAAAGCAGCTATTGTCTTTAAGTCGGGATTCAGACTTTTTAGATCGAATTGAAAATCAAACTTTAAATTTAAGATTCACTAAGGATAAACTTTTTCATAGTAAATATTTCATTATTGAAAATAATACTGATTTCATTATTTTCAATGGTTCAATGAATCTTACTAAAAAAGCTTTAAAACAGAATCATGAAATGCTTTGGATGTATGAAGGTAAGAAAAATGATTTACAGGATTTAAAAATCTATGAAGAGCATCAAAAGCTTTTTAAGAAAAATTTCGAAGAAGATAGTGTTGATTACTTAGATAGAAAAATTATCAATAATCTATATGGTAAAACTAAAAAGCAAATTACTGCAATTATTGCAGATGAAGTAGTAGATAAAGTTCAACAAAATATTGTTGAAGTAAATCCGGATGACATTGTAAAGATTACTAAAGATGCTGATAGAAAAGAAGAAACTTATGAGCTCCATCCTGAGACTGTTCAAAAAGTAGCTAAGCAACTCTTTACAGAAAAGGGCAATAAACGAAGAAATGAAGAAAAGGTCCGTGAAGAAGTTAAGAAAATTGTCTATCAAGACTTTAGTGATCCATCTCAAAACCGTGTAATAAAAGCTAGCACTCTATATCCTAAACCAGTTTGGGCTTATCAAGATAATAATATTATTGTTGAAGATACCAACACTAATTTATTTCATTCGCTTGAAGTTAATTCGGACATAGTTAGTGAGGATGATGTTCGTACTTTTGTTAGAATTATTGAAAGCTTTAAATTGAATAAGGTAAAAGATGAAAGTCACCAGGCACTTTCTGCATTTATTTATCTGATGACTGCTCCAATGATTTGGAAAATTCGTGAAATTTATCGTAAATCTAATTTTTCAAAAAGTGCTGATCAGATTCCTCTTTCGATGGTGTTAATTGGCCGAGGAACTACGGGGAAAACTTTATTGGTACGAGACTATTTTAAAAAGTTTACTGGAGACAAGTCTCATAGTTTGCAATACACTGAAATTAATGACGGTAATGGTGCTAGAACAGATAAAGCAGTTAGATTTTTAGACAATTATTTGCATTCTCAACGTTTTATTTCTCCGATGATTGTCGATGAATTGAATAGTAATTTTCTTCACAGTAAAGTAGCTCTTAATGCAATTAAACAATGGTCTAATACGATTAAAGGGATTCATAATGTTAATATCTTTGCGATGAACCATAATGCCGGTAGTAAAGAAATTAATAATCTTGAAGAAATTACCAAGCGTGTATATTACTTATCCTTTGAGGCCCCATGGCTTCCATCAAATCAACAAGAAATTAACTATAATATGTTAATTAATGATAATAATGACCATATTTATCGCTATGTAGTTTCTGAACTCAATAAGCGTTTAGTACATCTTACAGGTGAAGAAGAGGCAAATCTAATCGAAGATTATTTGAGCTTAACGAAAGAAATCTTAGGAAATCTGTTGAAGAAATATGGCTATTATGATCGTCTAAAGAATATTTTAGGAGCTAACTACGATTATAAAATTGATCGCAATCGTATTACGTGGAAAATGTTAATTCTTGATGATCATTATGAACATATTGCGTTTACTGATGGGGATGATAAGTATTTCCATGTTTCAAAAGCAATTTTTAATGATTTTAAAGCCAATGGATATGAGAATATTAATCAAACTCTAGATAATTACTTTAATATGTTCCCACGAGAAGGCGGTATTGCAATTGAGCAATACGGTAATGGAATGCGTCTTGATATTGACAAGTTTGATAAGTTCATTGGTGAGCCATTAATTAGAAAGCATTATGAACGAATGCATAAAGATGAAAAGCAGCAAGATACTGTGACTGCTTTACTTAAAGCTCAAGTTGAACAGAACAAGATGATGCAAGAAGCAGTTGAAAAGTTAACTGAGCAAAAAGAGCAAGAAAATAAGAAAAAAGGTTTTATTTCTCGTCTATTTAATCGTTAGTAATTACGCTGAACCTAAGTTATAAACTATAATTAACTTGAGGTGAAGAAAATGGAGATTACAATTAAACGTGATGGTCTAAATTTACATGGTTTACTTGAGGGAACCGACAAGATTGAAAATGATACGATTGCTATTTTAATGCATGGTTTTAAAGGTGATTTGGGTTATGATGACAGCAAGATTTTGTATGCTCTCTCTCACTACTTAAATGATCAAGGCCTCCCAACAATTCGCTTTGACTTTGATGGGTGCGGAAAAAGTGATGGTAAATTTGAAGATATGAGTGTCTATAGTGAAATCTTAGATGGAATAAAAATATTGGATTATGTTCGTAATACTGTTAAGGCAAAACATATCTATTTAGTGGGACACTCGCAAGGTGGAGTAGTAGCGTCAATGCTGGCTGGATATTATCGAGATGTTATTGAAAAATTGGCTTTACTTGCTCCTGCAGCAACTCTTAAGTCTGATGCTTTAGATGGAGTTTGTCAGGGTAGTACTTATGATCCAACGCATATCCCTGAAACTGTCAATGTTAGTGGCTTTGAAGTGGGCGGAGCTTACTTTAGAACGGCCCAATTATTACCGATTTATCAAACAGCGGAACATTATAATCGAGAAGTGTTGTTGATTCATGGCTTAGCAGATAAAGTCGTATCACCTGATGCTTCAAGAAAATTCCATACACTTTTGCCTAAAAGTGAGCTCCATTTAATTCCAGATGAGGGACACATGTTTAACGGAAAAAACAGACCTGAAGTATTAAAACTAGTTAGTGAGTTTTTAATAAAATAAAAGTATATTATTACGATAAGCAGTAATTATTTAACTAATTACTGCTTATTTTTTTATGAATAATTATTATGATTTTGCTCTTGAAATATTAAATGCACTTAAGTAAAATTTAATGTAATTTAACCGTTAAGAGAAGAGGAACACCATACATGAAGCATATTGCATTTGTTTTACATAATTTTTCAACTGGAAATAAGAAAATTGAATTAGTTTTACCAGAAGTCTGGCAAGCC
>CANRQR010000059.1 GCA_947641735.1 uncultured Lactobacillus sp. | reverse complement strand
AAAAAAATACCTCATAATTATTAGATTTTATGTCTAACAATTATGAGGCACTTCAAGACCGAGGTGTTTTTTTTGTTTTAATTTAATTATTCATCATCGTTATGGTTAGTGAAGTAGCGGTAATCTTTGCTCTTATCAAAAATTACACCACGTGCGTTTTCACCGTTTGAAACGCTAAATACTGCGTCTGGGTATTTTTCTTTAACTTCTGCTTCCATGTATGAACGCATCATAGCGTTGTTTGAAAGAACTGAACCAGTTAAAGCAACGCGCATTGGCTTAGGATCTTCGTAACGGTCTAAGCACATAATAATATCGCGTGCCAAAAGATGTGCTTGATCTGCAATGATTTTACGAGCATCTTCATCACCGTTATCTGCTAACTTAGCAACTTTAACAGCCTTTGAAGCAACTTCTGGACTAGTTAAGTTGTAGAATTTAGCAGGAACTTCACCCATGTTATCAACATTGAATTCTTTAACGAATAAATCAATTAAAGAATTCTTTTCACGCTTGTCCCAGCTAAGAAGAGCAGCTTGAAGAGCAGCCTTGGTAATAGCGTAACCACTACCTTCATCTCCAAGTAAAGAACCGTAACCACCAACAGCAATTAAAGAGCCGTTTTGACGACCATTAACAACAGATCCAGTACCAGCAATAACTAAAGCACCGTCTGCTCCTTCAAGACCATTGTAAAGAGCAAGAAGTGAGTCAGTAATAGCACGAGTTGGAATATTACCAACCATTGAAGAAATAGTTGCTGCAACTTCTGGTGCATTACCAACAACGGATAAACCGGCAATTCCGGCTAAAACTTTAATACAATCGCCATCAATTTTGTCACGCAATTCATTAACTGCTTGAGCAATATTCTTGATACCGAGTTCGTAGTCATTGTTGATTTGACCTGGGCCGGATTCAGCACGACCTAATTCTTTACCGTTTTCATCATAAGCGATTGCCGTAGAGTGTGTACCACCTGCGTCAATACCGATCATATATTTCAACATAAATAATAATCCCTCACTGTAAATATTAATACTGAAATTATTGTACTAAAAAAAGAACAATTTGTGAACGCATTCAGCAAATCCTATATAAAGAAAAGATAATCTTAAAAAATAGAATAATCCTTAGTCTTTAAAACTTTTTTAGGTATTAGCATGATAAAATAAAAAATATGTGATTAAGGAGATTTTTAATGAAAAATAAAATATTTTTAGGGGCGATTTTATCCTCTTTTTGTGCATTAGCTTTTTATATGACTAGTATTAATCATATGAAGACACAAACTTTAGAAATTTATGGAAATTCAACAGCCAAAGTAGCTCAAAAAAGTAAAATGAAAGAGGGCACTAAACAAACTCGTATTACTAATGGAGAAAGTGAGATTGGAGAGGCCGCTATTTCAAAAAATAGTAATAAAGATTTAGCTAAAGCCATTGTTAAAGCTAGTTCAAACGTTCAAGGAAACTATCAAGTAAGTGTAAAGGACTTGAATAATCCTAAAATATTTGCCGATTTAACAAATACTAGTCAGGACAATTTAAATGCTGGGAATGTTCTAAAATTATTTGTGCTGCTCGCTTATTACAAGGCAGTTCAAGATAAAAGCTTAAACTCGGCGACTCCTTATAAAGTTAAATCAAGTGACTTAAATGGTGGAGATAAGGTATTAAAGACTGATATGGCTTATTCCTATACATATTTACTTGATTTAATGATGCGTCAGCAAAATAATAATGCAGCTAATATTATTTTGAATAAAATTGGAAAAGAAAAAGTAAATCAAACTGCAAAAGAGTTTGGTGCAGGCAATACTGAAATTACTGATAATTTTGGTAAAGATTTTGCCGGAAAAACCAGTAGTGGTGACTTAGTTAATACTATGCAAAAGCTTTACCAGGGAAAAATTTTAGGAACTAGTGTGGATAATCAAATTTTAGGACAGTTAGCTAATTTTCCTGAAAAAGGCTTAGCCAAAAACATTAATGGTGTGGTTTATAAAATAGCTGATAAAAAACAAGGAGCAGCCATAATTCAAGAAGATGGTAAGCCTTATACGATGGCAATGGTTAGTGAAGAAGATGCTGATCTAGCTAAAATTGGTGATTCGATTAATAATTGGATGACTAAACAAAAATAGATTTAAAGGAGTTTTTAACTCCTTTTTATTTTTTTCAAAAAGTAGATAAATTTCTACACATTGTAGATTGTTTTCTACACATTGACGTGTTAAAGTATATGAGTACACAAAAAAGAAGGTGATTATCTTGGCTAAAAAAAGAGCTTTGGACCGCTCAAAAGTGATTGATCAAGCTATAACAATTATTAGTGAAAAGGGATTAAGCGAATTAACAATGCCAACTTTAGCTAAAGCATTGGGGATTAGGTCTCAATCTTTGTATCACTATGTTGCTAATCGTAATGATTTATTAGTTTTAGTTTGTGTTAATAGACTGCAAGTTTTGCGTCAGCACCTAACAAAGAAGATAATAGGCCATTCAGGTCTAGATGCTTTGTTTAGATTTGCAGATGAAATACGAGACTTTTTACTACATGATAAGGCTATTTCTAGTATTTACTATGGACTAAATGAATATGTTCAAAATGAGCAAATTCGTGAAGAGGTTTTAAAGATAGTAGATCTAGGAGAAAAGCTGGATGTAGGCAAGAAAAATGTTGTTTCTTTGCATAGTTTACTTGGAGCTGTTTTGGGTTATGTTTTCTTAGATCGATATGTGATCGATGAAACAAAAAAAGAAGCTGACGATAATTACCATGAGATGCTTTTAAGACTTGTAGCACCAAAACTTCAAGTTGAAGGTACAAAATAAGGGGAAAGGAAAGTAGCACATGAAATTGCTGAAAAATCATCTTGGTGCTTTGATAGCATGGATAGCAATTTTGCTAATTGCTGTCTTCTCGTTGCCAAATGTGGATGCATTGACACGTCAGCATTCAGAAATTTCACTTCCTAAAGATGTTCAAAGCTCTATTGCAACGAACATCGAAAGTAAGTGGGGGCATGGACAAGATAATACCTATGTTGTAGGGGTAGTTTTTAATAAAAAACATGGAAAACTAACCTCGAGTGATAAGGAGAAAATTGATGATACAATCCGCTTTTTAAAGGACAATAAGAAAAAGCTGGGTATCAAGTCAATGATGACTCCGAATGATAATTACGCAACAAAAGCACAATTGATTTCCAAAGATAAAACGACAGAAATTGTGCAATTAAATATTGCTAATGATCATTCGACTGTTTCTAACGTTAATAAGACTTTAACAAAGGCTGTTAAAACTCCAGGAGTTAGAACATATGTAACTGGGGTTAGAATTCTTGAAGATGATTTCTCTGCTTCGGTTCAAGATGGTATTAAAAAGACTGAATTAATTACTATCTTCTTTATTTTCATTGTTTTAGTAATTGTATTTAAGTCGCCAATTGTGCCAATAATTTCATTATTAACAGTTGGTGTTTCATTTATTACTTCATTCTCAATTGTTACTAATTTAGTAGAGAAATTTAACTTTCCATTTTCAAACTTTACTCAAGTTTTCATGGTTATTGTTTTGTTTGGTATTGGTACTGACTACAATATCCTGCTGTATGATAAATTTAAAGAGAACTTGAGTAAGGGGATGTCGAACTATGAGGCAACAAATGATGCGTTGCGTAAAGCTGGTAAGACAATTCTTTATTCTGGATCTTCAATCTTAATTGGATTTAGTGCATTAGGTTTAGCTAACTTCTCAATTTACCGTTCAGCTGTTGGGGTTGCTGTTGGGGTCGCTGTATTATTAGTAGTACTTTTAACTTTAAACCCATTCTTTATGGCTGTCTTAGGTAAGAAATTATTCTGGCCAGTTAAGAAATTTGAAGGTGAAAGCAACTCTAAGTTATGGCATGCTCTTTCAAAAGGGAGCTTGACTCATCCAATTATTTACTTAGTTGTAATGGCAGTTGCAGTATTGCCATTTGCCTTATTCTATTCAAATAATTTGAATTATGATGATGCCGATGAAATTTCTAATTCTACACCATCAAAAGCTGGATTATTAGTTTTACAAGATCATTTCTCAATTGGTACTCCTGAATATTCAACTTTATATATTCAGAGCAAAGATAAGCTTGATAACGAAAAGAGCTTAAAAGAAATCGATCAGATTGTTAAAAAGATTCAAGCAGATCCAGATGTTAAATTTGCATCTTCTGTAACTGAACCAAATGGGAAATCAATTAAACGTCTTTACGTTGACAACCAATTAGGCACTGTTAACTCAGGTGTGAATACTGCTAGAAATGGTCTAGGAACTTTAAGTAACGGTAGTAAACAAATTACTAACGGTGCTGTTCAACTACAAAATGGTGCAAACCAACTTTCTAACGGAACTGGTCGTCTCCAAGCTGGTGCAAATCAATTAGCTAGCGGAACTACACGTCTTCAAAATGGTGCAGAAGCTCTTAGATCAGGAACTATGCGTTTAGCAACTGGTGCTGGTCGTTTAGAG
>CANRQR010000058.1 GCA_947641735.1 uncultured Lactobacillus sp. | reverse complement strand
CGCTTTTAGGCATAGCCCTTTTGACTACAGATTTATTTTAAAGCAACTTTGTGAGGATGTAAACTAAAGAAAGCAATTATTTTTTACAAAAAAGATTGACTTATTAAAAAGCCAATCCTAAAAGCTGTTGTGCAATTGTAAAACAAAATAGAGCTAAACTTGTAGCACCTAAAATGTCTGATGGGTAGTGCGCTCTCATGTTTAAACGAGAAATTACTACTAGTCCCCAAGCAATTATTAGCGTAATTAATAGCCAAATTCCCATTACATGACCAAAAATTTGCCAAAGCATAAGTGACATAATTGTCGCACTTAAAACATGTCCACTAGGAAAACTATATCCATCTCGATAAGTTTTCATTGATAGAGGTCTTCTTCTTTTAACTGAATGTTTCAAAAAAATCCCTACTGCATCGGTTACTGCTAACGTTCCTAAAGCCCATATAGCAAGCCAAGGATGCCCTAACATAACTAAAAGTCCTGCCAATATAAAATCCCAAACTACGATTACTTTAGGTTCATTTAAGATAGTAATAATCTTCCAGATCTTACCTTCTCTATTTCTAACAAGTTTATGGTGTAACAAATGGTCATAAAAATTAAATAAGCGAGAATTTCTAATGTTAAATATTAAACCCAGCAAAATTATCGCCGAAATCATTAATTGAATTAAACAATGCAATTTCACTTTTATCTAACCTCAATCAAATGTGCTAATGATCATTGTAACAGCAAATAAATAAAACACATACGTTTTTAAATTTTATTTAAATATTTTTTGTATTTACCATTGATTCCTAAATTGTTATAATTAAATTGTTGCATTTGGAGAGTTGGCAGAGTGGTAATGCACCGGACTCGAAATCCGGCGAACCGGCTTATACCGGCGCGCAGGTTCAAATCCTGTACTCTCCTTAAAATTGAAATAAAATTTTTAATCGTAAGCAAAAGCTTACGATTTTTTATTATCCGCAATTCTAAAATTAATCTTTAAAAAGTCATTATTATTTCACACTTTTCTTGTATCTTAAAAATATACCGATTGATACAACGAAAGGACTCATATTATGGCAAGGATCATTATTTACAAGCCCCGCAAAGTTAAGTTGATGCGTCAGGCTATTGAACGTTACTTAAATCATAAAATTTCTAAAAATAACTAATTTATCTGGCTAATCTGTAAGGTTAGCCTTTTTTAATTAAAACATTTCAATTATTTTATCCATTAATGGAGTTACTTGCCTATCTTTACGCCACACCAAATTTAAGTGAGTAATCCAATGTTCATGTTTAATTGGAATAATTTTACTTTTACCATAAGTATGCGCAATTGATTCTGGAACTAGTGCCACTCCCAATCCTTCATCTGCCCAATGAATTGCAGTTCTAGCATCATCACATATTACAGCATAAAAAGGCCTTATCCCTTGATGACGAAAACTTCTATTAAATATTTCTTGAAAACGACGATATAAAATTAATGGTTTATTCTCTAATTGACTAAGATGATCAATTTCATTTTCCTGTAAAAAATCATTATTTGCTACCGCAACCATGTGTTCTTGATAAAAATCTTTAGAATTCAATCCTTCTAAATTAAAAGGTGTTCTAACAATTCCTAAATCTAAAATTCCATCCTGCAATTGTTCTACAATCCCAAATGTATTAGCTTCATGTATTTCAAAAGATACACTTGGGTAATAATTTATTAGTTGTTTAAACTGCTTATTAGGTACAACTCCCCCACATGATGAAATAACTCCAATTCTAATTTTTCCTAATTCACCTTCTTTAATTTGATGAATTTGACTTGTGGCTGCCAAGCTAAGATTAACAATCTTCTCAGCATACTTTTGAAAAATTTTTCCTTCTTCTGTTAATTCTATTCCATGTGCATTTCGGACAAAAAGCTGGGTTCCAACCTCCTTTTCCAGTTGTTTTAGTTGATAACTTAACGGCGGTTGAGCAATGTATAACTTTTTAGCCGCAGAAGTAATCTGCCTTTCTTCAGCAACTACTAAAAAATACTTTAATTGTTTAATATTCATTATCATTCATCTTCTAAATTATCTATATTTTTAATATCTTCTATCTTAATTTGATATTTTCTTAATAACAAGAACTGCGCTAAAATATTTTAGGAAATTAGATAAATATCGGAGGATTATTATGGAAAATAAAGAACTGCAAGGACTAACCCAATCCCAAGCAGAAGAGCGTCTGAAAAAAGATGGTCTAAATGAAGTTCCAGAACCTGAATTTAATTTTTTTAAAGAATTCATGTCTAAATTGTGGAACTTATCAGCTTGGATTTTAGAAGCAGCCCTTTTACTAGAATGCATTTTAGGGAAATGGATACAATCTTTATTTGTGCTATTAATGCTTTTGTTTGCTGCGTTTAATGGTGCAACTCAAAAGAAAAAATCACGTCGCGTTTTAAATACCATTTCGCATGAATTAACTCCTTCTGTTTCAGTAAAAAGAGATGGAAAATGGCAACAAATAAATTCAAAATTTCTGGCTGTTGGTGATCTAATAAGCTTAAAGCGTGGAGATGTTTTAGCAGCAGACGTAAAAATTGCCCAAGGTCAAATTACAGTTGATGAAAGTTCCATCACTGGTGAATCAAAAGCAATAAAAAAATCGGTTGGTGATACTGCTTATGCTGGAACTACTGTAGTTGATGGAGATGCCTTAGCCACAGTTGTAGCTACAGGAAGCAATTCACGATCTGGGAAAACAATTAACCTGATCAACAATTCAGCTGCTCCTGGTCACTTACAACAATTATTGACCAGAATTATCTATTATCTTTGCTTACTAGATGGTGTCTTAACCTTAATTCTAGTAATTGCTGCATTAATCCGTGGTCAAAATGTTATTGAAATGTTGCCATTCTTAGCAATGATGTTTATTGCTTCGATTCCTGTCGCAATGCCATCAACTTTTGCTCTATCTAACTCTTTTGAAGCTACCCGTCTAAGTAAGGAAGGGGTGTTAACGTCTGACCTAACTGGGATTCAAGATGCAGCCAATTTGAACTTACTATTGCTTGACAAGACTGGTACTATTACAGAAAATAAAACTTCCGTTTCTCACTGGGATAATTTAAGTAAGTTACCAAATCAAGAAGTTCTTGCGCTAGCTGGAGCAGCAACTGATAAACGTAGTCCCAGCATCATTGATAACGCTATTGATGATTATTTAAAAGAAAAAGGTGTTGCACCTGACACTCCTAAAAAATTTATTCCTTTTACTTCAGATACTGGTTACTCAATGGCTGAAGTTGGAGACTACAATATCAAGTTAGGTTCATTTAAACAATTATCTCTAATCGATAAAAATGCGGAAGAGGAAGCTAAAGGAATTGACTTTACCGCTGGACGATCAGTGGCAGTTTTAATTAATGATAGATTAGCTGGAGTATTCATTCTACGCGATAAAGTAAGATCGGATTCCAAAAAAGCCCTAGAGGAGCTAAAAAGACGTGGCATTAAGCCAATTATGCTTACTGGAGACAACCGCAGAACTGCAGAAGCTGTTGCTAAAGAAGTTGGCTTAACTGGCAAAGTTATCTCAATTCATGATTTTAATAAAAATACAGATGTTAATGATTTAGCAGGAATTGCAGATGTTTTACCAGAAGATAAATTAAATATGGTTAAACTTTTCCAACAAGATGGATATATCGTAGGAATGACTGGAGATGGTGTTAATGACGCGCCTGCTCTAAAACAAGCCGAAGTTGGAATCGCTGTTTCAAATGCAGCCGACGTCGCAAAACGAAGCGGCAAGATGGTACTTTTAGAAGATGGACTAAGTCCAATCGTTAAAATCCTCGATGCTGGTCACCGTGTTTACCAAAGAATGACTACGTGGTCACTTACCAAACTATCTCGTACTGCTGAATTAACTATGTTATTAACTTTTGGTTATCTTTGCTTTAACTACATTCCCATGGCTTTAAACGCAATGGTTATCTATACTATTATGAATAATATGGTAACAATGATGATTGGGACTGATAATACACACATTACCTATAAACCTGAAAGTTGGAATATGCTTAAATTAGCTAAGATTGCCTTTTCACTTGCTGCTGGCTGGACTGCAATTGGTTTTGGCTTTGTTTGGTATTTAGTGTCACGCAATTATGCTCAAGGTACAGTTTCAACAATGGTTTACGTATATCTTGTTTTAAGTGCAATGCTAATTGTGTTAATTACTAGAACAAGAAAATTCTTCTGGCAATCATCTCCATCAAAATCGGTTGCTATTGTACAAGTTATAGATATCTTGCTTACTTTTGCTTTAGCATTATTAGGTTTAGCAATGACCCAAATTAGTTTTGCAAATCTAGGCTTAACTATTATTGTTGCCCTACTTGCAGCAGTTGTAATTGACCTATTCTACCAACCAATTATGAAAAACAAATAATTGAAAAAAGCAGATTACTTAAAAATGAAGTGCCATATAAAAGTTAGACATTTTATAAGTTTTTAAATATTTGATAATACACGATTTCTGTATTTGACAGGGGTCGTGTATTTTAGTTTATTAGAACGTCTGATGTATTAGTTAAACCAACTGAATTTAATATTCCATCTGGTAAAATTGAAATTTGTGGTTGCGGATTCCCTGTTGTTGCATTAGGTGTGGTTGTTTTTAAAACCATTGCTTCTAACGCATTTACATCAAAACTGCTGGTGAAATGCGCAAAGAGGCAATGAATGGCAATATTAAAAATTGTACCATTACTCCAAATCATCGAATTAAGAAATACTGGCAAAAGATAAAGAAAAAGAAGATTGAAGATTAAGAAAGCAAAAAATTCCTCAGCCGAAATTAATCAACTGAGGAGTAAAAGCTTTATGTATTTCTACTGTCTACTTGGCGAGGAATGTATAAAATGGTATAAATCTTGACTTTTATTTTTTAATTTCAATAATTTTATCAGCTTTTTCTCTAAGCTCATCATCCAAATTATGGGTAATGTACAAAATTGTACTTTCTAAATTAAATAGTTTACTTTCAATTTTATGAC
>CANRQR010000057.1 GCA_947641735.1 uncultured Lactobacillus sp. | reverse complement strand
ATACTACTTCTGATGTAGCTGTTTCTCAAGATATTTTACGTCAATCTGCTGAAAGTTACCGTAAGATCAGAAATACTATGCGCTTTATGCTTGCTAATACTTCAGATTTTGATCCTAAACAAAATTCAATTGCTTATCCCGATATGTCTGGTGTAGATCAATACATGGAAATTAAGTTGAATCGCTTGATTAAAGAAGCAATTGAAGCATACAATAAATTTGATTTTACTAGTGTTTATAAGAAAGTATTCAGCTTCATTTCTAATGACTTATCTGCCTTCTATTTAGATTTTGCTAAGGATGTTCTTTATATTGATCCAGAAGACAGTGAAAGCCGTCGCTCAATGCAAACAGTAATTTATGATGTCTTGGTTAAGTTAACTAAGTTAATGACACCAATTCTTCCACATACTATGGAAGAAGTTTGGGGTTACCTAAAAGAACCAGAAGACTATGTTCAACTTGCTAATATGCCTGAAGTAGATCATTTTGCTAATGAAGAAGAAGTTTTGGCAAACTGGGATGCTTTCATGAAAGTTCGTTCAGATGTTTTGAAGGCTCTTGAAGAAGCACGTAATGCTAAAGTAATTGGTAAGTCATTTGAAGCACATGTTACTCTTTACCCAACTGAAGAAACAAAAGCTTTGCTTGATAAATTAAATGCCAATATCAGACAAATCTTAATTGTTTCTGATTTGACAGTTAGTGATGATGAAGCACCTGAAAATGCTGAAAAACTACCAACTGCTTCAATCGTAGTAGAACATGCTGATGGAGAAGTTTGTCCAAGATGTCGTCGTACTACCACTGATGTTGGCAGTGACTCACGTTTCCCAGAATTATGTGCGCGCTGTGCAGCTATCGTTGCTGAAAACTTTCCTGAAGCAGAAAAAGAAGGTTTAGAAAAATAATGCGTAAAGGTACTGTTAAACAATTTGATCCAAACTCTGCGTATGGATTTATTGAGGATGATTTAACTCATTCAGCTTACTTTGTTTTTTATAAGTCAATTAAAGAAGAAGGCTATAAAAAATTAAATGTAGGCCAAAGAGTTCATTATCAATTAGCACAAGGAAAAAAGGGTCTACAATGTATCAATGTTTATGTTGATCATGACTAAAAGGAGAAATTAAGTGAATCTGAGAGAAACTGAAATCTCAAATAAGCCTATTTTTGAAGGTAAGCTAATCGACTTAAATGTTGAAACAATAAGCTTACCCAATGGAAAAACAGCTACTCGTGAGATCGTTAAGCATCCTGATGCTAGTGCAGCAATTGCAATTAATAATGATAAAAAGATGCTGCTTGTAAAGCAATGGCGCGAACCTATTAAGCAATTAACTTTGGAAATTCCTGCGGGATTAATTGATGAAACAGATGCGTCTGCTCTTGATGCGATGAAAAGAGAGCTAAATGAAGAAGGCGGCTACAAGGCAGACTATTGGGAAAAGATAAGTGAATTTTATACTTCCGTTGGTTTTTGTGATGAGAAAATTCATTTATTCTATTGTGATACTTTGTCAAAGATCGAAAATAAACGTCCCCTTGACGAAGATGAATTTCTAACTCAAGAATGGTACAGTCTACCTGAATTGAAACAGTTAATTGCTTCAGGAGAAATTATGGATGCCAAAACTGTAATGGCAATTACATTTTGGGAAAATATGATTTTAACAGGAAACCAAAGTAATGACTGAGAAACGAGCAGATTATCGTAAAAAACAACAAAAAGAAAAATTAAAAAAGGTTTTTGATGGTTTTAAACGTCAGAAAAAGATTGACCCGTCGATTGATACAGCTGATCAAAAAACAGAAACTCAAGATTCTCAAAAATTTGAATCAAGAGAAAATTTTTCTTTAAAAGAAGAGCGTGAAAGCAAAATCAATCGTTTAAAAAAACGATTGAATTATGCAATTTTAATTGTTGTTGTTTTGTTAATTATAGTTTTGTTCGCTTTATTTAAACTGTAGATTTGAGGTAAAGAATGAAAATTGCAATTATTGTCCCAATGTCTGAAGAAGCAGAATTTTACAAAAAGCACTTTAAGTCCGAAACTAAGGAAAGATTTGGCACAACCGAATTTGATCACTTTTCAGTAAATGGAAATGATATTTATCTTGGTTTAAGTGGAATTGGTAAGGTTAATGCAGCTATGAATTTGACTAGCTTGTTGACTAAAGAAAAAATTGATGTAATTTTTATGACTGGCTCTGCTGGTTCATTGCAAGAAGATGTAAAAAGAAAAGATCTAATTTTACCGGATAAATTTATGTATTATGATGCTCATAATACTAGTGCTGGTAATTATGTTGAAGGTCAAATTCCACAGGAGCCTGCGGGATATTTACTAAATAATGCATTTCGTAGTAAATTTGCATCGTATTTAAAGGAACATAATATTCCTTTTAAAGAAGGTTTAATTGTAACTGGTGATAGCTTTGTAGCTTCTGAAGCACAAAAAGATGAGATCAAAAAGAACTTTTCTGATGCACTTGGAGTAGAAATGGAAGGTGCAGCCTTTGCACAAGTTGCTAGACACTTTAATACTCCTTTAGTTGCGATTCGTGCTATTTCAGACAATGGTGATTCTAATGCTGACGATGACTTTGATAAATTTGTCAAAGAAGTTGGCGCTAAAGCAGCTACTGTAATTTCATCTTATCTTGAAGAAACAGTTTTAGATTAAAAGTGAAGATAGACTAGGTTCAGATGAACTTAGTCTATTTTTTATGTTAAAATATAGTAGTCACTTCCAAAATGTAAGAAAGGTAAAAGATATAAGATGACTAGAAAAAATATATATTTAGATAATGCGGCTACTACTCCGATGGATCCCAAGGTTATTGAAACGATTAGTAGCGAAATGACTAATAATTTTGGAAATGCTTCTAGTCAACATGCATTTGGACGTAAAGCACGCCAAGTAGTTGAGGCAGCACGTCATGAATTAGCGGAGACAATTAATGCTCAAGATAAAGAAATAATTTTTACTAGTGGTGGTTCGGAAAGTAATAATACTGCTATTTTTGGAACAGCACGTGCTAGAAAAAATATTGGAAAGAAGATTATTACAACTAAGATTGAACATCCCTCCGTTTTAAATCCAATGAAGCGATTAGCTAAAGAAGGCTATGAAATTGTATATCTTGATGTAGACAAGACTGGTCATATTAATTTAGATGACTTAAAGAAAGAATTAACACCAGATACAATTTTAGTTTCAATTATGGCGGTCAATAATGAAGTGGGTTCTATTATGCCTCTAAAGGAAATTGGCGAATTAGTAAAAGACTCTAACGCTTATTTTCATGTTGATGATGTGCAAGGGTTTGGAAATATTGAGATCGATGTGAAAGAAATGAATATCGATTTACTGTCTACATCAGCTCACAAGGTTAATGGGCCAAAATTTTTAGGTTTCCTTTATGAAAAAGATGGATTGAAAGTAAGTAATTTACTTTTAGGCGGAGAACAAGAAGTAAAGCGGCGTCCTGGAACTGAAAACGTACCAGGAATTGCTGGTTTCGGTGTAGCTGCCCATGAATTAAATGAGATGGATAAGAAGCAACTTCAAGAAAAGTATCAAAAATTTCAAAAAATAATTTTAGATGCACTTGATCAAAAGCAAATTGATTATGAGATAAATGGTTCTCTTGAAGGGAAGGTATCACATCATGTTTTGAACCTATGGTTAAAAGGTGTAAATACTTATTCTGCTTTGACTAATTTAGATTTAAATGGTTATGCAGTTTCTGGAGGATCCGCATGTACAGCTGGTTCTCTTACTCCTTCTCATGTTTTAGAAGCAATGTATGGGGAAGATTCTCCTCGGATTGCTGAATCAATTCGAGTTAGTTTTGGAAGATTCAATACGGAGAATGAAATTAAGAGCTTTGCCGAAAATTTAGTTAACATGTGTCAACGATTAAGTAAGTAATTAACAAGTTCTAACCGATTTTTGGCGAGGACTTGTTTTAATGTATAATGATAATGAAAATCATACGCTTGACACTTACAAAAAATAAGATAATAATATTGAGAGTGATATTTTTATGGCAAATACAGTAATTATTAATGGCGATAATCGTAATTTTACGATTAATTCAGAAATTAAACGTTATGCTTTAATTGATGCAGGTTTTACGAAGACTAAAAGAGGAAATTTCATGTATAAGCATCCCTTATACAATGAATCTCCATATAATGCGACCTGTCAATTGAAGTTGACAATTAATGAAGACTTAGATCATTTAACAATGGTAGTCACTGATACCAATGGCCTGCAAAAGGTTAATATTTTTAAGAATAAACAATTAGCACCAATGGTTGAACTGCTTGACTTCATTTTAAAAGATCTTGAAGATCGTCAAATTATTGCGCCCTGCTAAAAGGAGAAAGATAAAATGGTAGATAACAGCAAAATTAGAGTCGTTGTTGGTATGAGTGGTGGAGTTGATTCTTCGGTTTCTGCACTTTTACTTAAACAACAAGGCTTTGATGTTGTCGGCGTCTTCATGAAAAATTGGGATGATACTGATGATTCCGGGGTTTGTACGGCAACTGAAGATTACGAAGATGTAAAAAAAGTTGCAGATGAAATCGGTATTCCATATTATTCTATTAACTTTGAAAAGGATTATTGGGAGCGTGTATTTCAGTATTTCTTAGATGAATACAAAAAGGGTAGAACTCCTAATCCCGATGTGATGTGTAATAAAGAAATAAAGTTTAAGTCTTTCTTAGATTTTGCAATGGATTTAGATGCAGATTATATTGCAATGGGTCACTATGCTGCTACAAAAGTTGATGAGAATGGGGTAGTCCATATGATGCGTCCAAAGGATGGTAATAAGGATCAAACTTATTTCTTAAGTCAACTTTCACAAGATCAATTAAAGAAAGTTATTTTTCCACTTGCTAACCTTACTAAGCCACAAGTACGTGAAATCGCAATTGCTGCTGGTCTTGCAACTGCTAAGAAGAAAGATTCAACAGGAATTTGTTTCATTGGTGAGCGTAACTTTAGAAAATTCTTGAGTGAATTCTTGCCAGCTCAATCTGGTAAAATGGTAACCCCTGATGGCAAGGTTGTTGGTGAGCATGCAGGCTTAATGTATTATACTATCGGACAAAGATCTGGTCTTGGCTTAGGTTCAACTAAGGAATCAACTGATCCTTGGTTTGTAGTTGGAAAAGACCTAGAGAAAAATGAATTGATTGTTGAGCAAGGATACGACAGTAAGCTTTTGTATGCAACTAGCTTAGATGCCAGCGGCGTTTCCTTCTTTACCGGACAACCAGATCATGATGTTGATTTAAAGTGCACTGCTAAGTTTCGGTATCGTCAACCTGATGTAGGTGTAACAATGCATTATCATGCAAAAGATAATACAGTTCATGTTGAGTTTGATGAGCCGGCACGTGCTGTTACTCCAGGTCAAGCTATTGTTTTCTATAACGGTGAAGAATGTCTTGGGGGAGCAACAATCGATCGTGCTTACCAAAATGAAAAGCAATTACAATTAGTGTAATTAACAAAGAAGTCTCTTTTAGAGACTTCTTTTTATTTGGCTGTTTGTCAAATCCTGTTGATGAATAGTTTTGAAAAAGAATC
>CANRQR010000056.1 GCA_947641735.1 uncultured Lactobacillus sp. | reverse complement strand
GAAATGCTAGAAGCTGAAATTGCTTTACGTCGTGCGGTTAATAGATTACATGTACATGAAAATTACGGTAAATAGAAATGAGAAAGACGAACGATGTGTTCGTCTTTTTTTATGGAGAAAATTATATGATGAAACAAGTTGGAATACATGCTATTGTTAGTTTAATCACTTATTTAGTTACGATTGCTTTTTCTTTTAGAGCTGTAAGAGGGCTGAGGATAGATCAACTTTTTAAAAAAGGACATACCTTTGAAATTCAAGTTTTTTTACTTTTTATTTCCATTGCTTTAGGTTTTTTAGTAGGTCAATTTATTTTAGCTTTAGTAGACCAATCACTTGCTTTAAAGATGCTTTTTTAATGATTTTTATAAGAAATCAATTAGAATCGCAGTTCTTTCTACTTGTTCTTAAAGAAAAGCAGTATTTATGTTACAATTTTTAATGATAAAATACTGGAGGCACTAGCGTGGCAAGAGATATAGGAATTGATTTAGGAACTGCAAATGTTCTAATAAATGTGTCTGGCAAAGGAATTGTTTTAAATGAACCTTCCGTAGTTGCTGTTGATACAGATAAGGATAAGGTCGTCGCAGTAGGTACTGAGGCTTACAAGATGGTGGGACGTACACCAGGTAATATTAGAGTAATTAGACCTTTAAAAAATGGTGTAATTGCAGATTTTGATATTACAGAAGAAATGCTTAGTTACTTTATTGAAAAGTTAAATGTAAAGGGCTTTATGTCCAAGCCTAATATTTTGATTTGTGCTCCCACTGGAGTTACTTCGATTGAGCAAAAAGCTATCATTCAAGCTGCTGAAAAATCAGGTGGTGGTCGTGTATATTTAGATTTCGAACCTAAAGTGGCTGCTGTAGGAGCTGGGCTTGATATTTTTAAACCACAAGGAAACATGGTTATTGATATTGGTGGTGGAACAACTGATATCGCTGTGCTTTCAATGGGCGAAATTGTAACTTCTCGCTCTCTTCGTTGGGCAGGAGATAAAATGAATCAAACAATTGCTAGCTACATTAAGAGAAGTAAAAATCTTCTTGTTGGACAACATACAGCTGAACAAATTAAGATTCAGTTAGGAACCGCTTTTGAAGCTGATCCAACTAAGACTATGACAGTTCGTGGTCGTGATATGGTAGATGGTTTACCAAAGCAAGTAACAATAAATGAACTAGAAGTTCAAAAGGCTCTTGAAGATGGTTTGATGTCAATAGTAGCAGCTACAAAAGAAGTTCTAGAGCAAACTCCACCAGAATTATCTGCCGATATTATTGATCGTGGTATTATGTTAACTGGTGGTGGAGCATTACTTAAGAATATTGATAAATTGATTACATATTATCTTCAAGTCCCTGTCTTAAAAGCTGATGACCCATTAGAAGCTGTTGCTAATGGAACAGGTGTATTGCTTAAAAATATTGAAAATCACCAGAGACACTAATTATGAATAAAGAAAAGTTTGATTTTTCATTAGTAAATAAGTATTTAAAAAAAGTAGGAAAGATTTTTCTATATTTACTTGCGACTATGCTCTTAGGAGCGTTTATTGGATGCGGAGTAGCAAGTGGAAATCCTTTTGCAATTTTCTTTCCTACAACATGGGTTCATTTTTGGGAATTTTTAAGTTAAAATGAATAAATTGCTAATTGAGTTAGTAAATATTTATAAGAAATTTATTTCTCCAATTTTGCCTCCAACATGTAGGTATTATCCTACTTGTTCAACTTATATGATTGATGCTTTAAAAAGGCATGGAGCAATATTAGGCTTAACAATGGGTTTAGCACGAATATTACGCTGTAATCCATTTGTTAAGGGAGGAGTAGATCCAGTACCGGATTATTTTACCTTGCGCCGTAATCCACATCCTGAACGATATGAAGATGAAATTATTGCGCAGGCGTTTCATTCGAATAAAAAGTAGGAGAATTTTTATGTCTAGAAAATTGGAAAGTATTGATATTGAAGTTAATGAAAGAAAAGGCACTGCAACGCCAACATGGGAAGTTATCATTCCGGGTAAACGTTCTATTGGTATTATTGAACAAGAAGAAGAGCGCTACCATGTAGTATCTTCCAAAACAAGCCATAGTCTTTATTCAAAGACTTTAGAAAGTGCTATTAATGAATTACTTTCATACTTTACTTTGCATGAAAAATAAACAAAGTAGGGATATACAATGACGAAAGTTGAAAATAAAGCAGATTGGTTTGATCGTATCGCTTGGGGTGTAGTAATTCCAGTCTTTTTATTAGCAGTTATCAGTTTATATGGCATTTGGGTAGCAACTGTAAATGATCCTAAAATGGGAAGTCCTGTAAAGGCTGTTATTACTCAAGGAGTCTGGTATCTGGTATCAATTGCATTAGTAATTTTTGTAATGCAGTTTGATGCAGAACAACTTTTTAAGATTGCGCCTATTGCGTATGGAATTGGTATTGTTTTGCTTATCGCGGTTTTATTCTTGTATAATCGACAAGTCTTTGCAGATACGGGTGCTAAAAGTTGGTTTAAACTTGGACCTTTAACTTTTCAACCGTCTGAAATTATGAAGCCAGCTTTTATTTTGATGCTGGCAAGAGTAGTAGAACGGCATAATGAACAATATGCGCATACTTTTAAAACAGATTGGCTTTTAATTGGAAAAATATTTGCATGGTTAGTCCCAGTAGCAGTACTTTTGAAATTACAAAATGACTTTGGTACGATGCTTGTATTCTTTGCCATTGTTGGGGGAGTAATACTAGTTTCAGGGATTACTTGGAAAATAATTGTACCAGTCTATGGATTAGTATTTATTATTGGTGCGAGTGCAATTCTTTTAGTTACCACACCAGGTGGACAAGCCTTTTTAGGAAGTGCTTTTAATTTTAGAGCTTACCAATTCCAAAGAATAAATTCTTGGCTAAATCCTGCTCAAGATACGTCCTCTGGAGCTTATCAATTATGGCAAAGTATGAAAGCCATTGGCTCAGGTCAAATTTGGGGTCATGGGTTTGGTAAAGTTAGTGTTTATGTACCTGTTAGAACATCAGACATGGTCTTTTCAGTTATTGGTGAGTCATTAGGATTTGTAGGATGTTGTGTCCTAATTTTGATTTACTTCTATTTGATTTTTCAAATGGTAAAAATTACTTTTGAGACTAGGAATGCATTTTATTCTTACATTTCAACTGGTATCATAATGATGATTTTGTTCCATGTTTTTGAAAATATTGGAATGGGAATTGACCTACTACCATTAACAGGTATTCCGCTACCATTTGTTTCTCAAGGTGGTTCAGCTTTACTTGGAAATATGATCGGTATTGGACTAATTCTTTCAATGAAATGGCATCATAAAGACTATATCTTTAGTACTGCTGGAGACTTTTAAAAGCATAAAAAAAACCTTGTCATAATTTTGACGAGGCTTTTTTTATACCATTAATTAATTTTCTTGATTTTTCTTAATATCTTCGTTTTGTGCAGCTGGTTGACGAACTACTAAAACGTCACAAGCGGCAGTGCGAGTAACGTATTCAGTAATGCTACCAATTAATAACCTCTCAACTGCATTTAGACCAGTAGCACCAAGAATAATTAAATCAATATTGTGTTCTTCAGGAAATTCATGAGCAATAATATTCTTTGGAGAACCAAATTCAATAGAATAATGAACATCTTTAACACCGGCATCTTTAGCACGATTATAATATTCTTCGATTTTGGTTTTTGCTTCTTCAGATACTTGTTCCACCATTGCTGAGTCAAAGCTAGAGACATCTTGAAAAGCACGTGTATCGACTACGTGAAGAATTTCAAGAGTAGCACCATTTCTTTTAGCGACTTCAACAGCCTTGCTAAATGCAACGTCTGCTTCTTTAGAACCATCAACGGCAACTTGGATACGTTGGTATTGTTTTAACATGTTGATCACCTCTCTATCAATATTTTATCAAAAATTGATTTAAATTGAATAATAAAACTATTCATTTAAATTCATAAATGTGACTGAAAAGATAGAGATGGCCAGTGCGGCAATAATTAAGGTAATAAAGTTAAATACTTTAGGTAAAGTAAATAAAATTATTATGCCTATAATTCCAGTTAAAATTAGCACTAAACTTGTAACGGAAAATAAAGTATTAATTTTTTTATTTCCAATAAAAGTAAAAATAATAAATTGACCTTTATTTTTACTTTTAATTAAATACCATGCTGTAATAAATACTAGTAAAATAAAGATTAGCATCAAAATTTTTAATACCACTTACTGATCCTCGCTTAATAAAAAAAGCGGCTTACGCCGCTTCCTTGAATTTCAATAAAATCTGAGTTGACTGCAACATAATGACGCTTGTTGAACCCGCAGTGTTCAAAATTTGAATCTATGTCGCAGTGAATATGGATCCTAGAACAAGCTAGTATTCCGATTCAGATGTTATTCATAAATTCCAACGTCTTTAGTTTGATCGGTCAACTTTGTAATTAGGTTGATCAACTCAGATCACTATCTATTCTAACAAAGATATAGTCTATGTCAATAAATTAAATTTACTTTTTTAAACCGTCATGTTGCATCTTTTTTAAGCGTAAATACTGTCTCTTCAGTGCATCTTCAATTTTAGAATTTCCTTTAGGCTTAAAGTAAGAAGCGTCTTTCAAGTTATCTGGTAAGTACTGTTGTGGAACCCAATCATTCTTGAAATCATGCGGATAAATGTAGGAAACTCCATGATTCAATTTTTTTGCACCTTTATAATGAGCGTCTTTTAGATTATTTGGAATCGAATCATTTTGTTTATTTCTTATATCATTAATTGCAGAATCAATTGCAGTAATTGCACTGTTACTCTTGGGTGATAAACAAAGTTCAATTACGGCATTAGATAAAATGATTCTTGCTTCAGGTAGGCCTACCATTTGTGCCGCTTGAACTGCGTTTACTACTCGGCTGCAAGCAGAAGGATTGGCGAGCCCAATATCTTCATATGCAATAACTAATAAACGTCTACAAATTGCTATTAAATCGCCCGATTCGCATAAATTACCTAAATAGTAGAGTGCAGCATCGGTATCCGATCCACGAATGGATTTTTGAAATGCTGATAATAGATCATAATGACCATCACCATTGGCATCATAATTTTGAGCTTTAAATTGAATAGAATCTTCTATTTCATTTTTATCAATAATGAGTTTATGGTCAGAACTTTTATCTTGTTTTTCTTGATCAGTTGATAAAACGGCTAATTCTAAAGCGTTAAGAGTAGATCTTAAATCACCATTACCTTTGTCAATAAGTAAATTGCGTGCGTCTTTTGTTAATATAACATTATATTTACCTAAGCCATTTTCAGAGTCGTTTAATGCACGATCGATAGCTCGAGAAATATCTGTGCTCTGAAGGCGATGCAGTTCAAAGATCTGACAACGCGATCGAATCGCAGGAGAAATAGAAATGTATGGATTTTCGGTAGTTGCTCCGATTAAAATAATATTGCCAGACTCTAATAGAGGAAGAAGAAAATCCTGCTTGGTTTTATCTAAACGGTGAATTTCATCTAAAAGTAAGATGACAGTACCGCTCATTTTTCCTTCTTCGGCTACAATTTGTAGGTCTTTTTTTGTATCGGTTGCAGCATTAAGTTTTCTAAAAGCATATTTTGTTGAACCAGCAATAGCGCTGGCAATACTTGTTTTGCCGATGCCGGGAGGGCCGTAGAGAATCATTGAAGACAATAATTTTGCTTCAACCATTCGTCTAATTATCTTTTTATTTCCAACTAGATGTTCCTGTCCAACTATTTCATCTAAATTTTTTGGACGCATACGATAAGCAAGAGGTTGCATGATTAATCCTTTTTCCTAAATAATCTATCCCAAAAACTCGGCTTTTTTCGCTCGGTAAGTTGTTCATTAGGAACTTCAGGGGCATAGACTTGATTGATTTCAACTCGATAATGGTTGATAGCTGTTTTTGAAACCACTAGGATTCCAGTAGCGTTTGGTTCATCTTTAGCATTATCATCATTTATCAAGGTAAATTTTATATCTTTTTGAGAGCAGAGCCCCATTAGTTTACTGATGAAGTCGTTTTGAGGCATTTTTCCATTTATTAAAATAGTGTAGCCTTTATAGTCATCAATATGTTTCAAGAATAAAGTATCTAATTTTTGATTATTTGTTTCTTCTACAGTCATTCGAATTAAAACACGTTCGCGAAGAGAACCCAAATATCGTCTACGTTCATCGGGACATGTTTGAGGAGCAATGCCTTGAGCAGCATGTTCAAGACGTGTGTTTAAATCTTCAGTCATAATTCTAATTTTCCTTTATTTTTGAATATTTATATTCATAGTGTAACAAAGCAGAAAAGAAGAAAACAAAAAAGTCTTTCCAAAACTAGGAAAGACTTTTGTAGTGAAGCGATAATATTAAAGCTTCTTGTTGTACCATTCAACGATAAGAGCTTCATCAACTTCTGGTT
>CANRQR010000055.1 GCA_947641735.1 uncultured Lactobacillus sp. | reverse complement strand
TTGAATCACTAATTCCACCATCCCAATACTTACGACTCCCAATTTCAACTGGCCGCGCAAAAACAGGAATGGATGAAGAGGCGCGAATCCACTGCAAATCTGCTTCTTTACCTAAAATCAATTTATGATAGACGGATTCACCATTATTAATGTCAGTTGCCACACACCAAAAATCCATGGTATTTTTTTGAAAAGCAGCGGTATCAAATACATCCAATTCTACTGGTAATTCTCGATAACAAAAGTCAGCGCCATATAAATCACCGGTCTTTAGCCACGATTGCCAACTAGATAAACGTGGATCACTAGCATATTTTACGTTATAGCGTAGAACTCTTCCTATTTGCTTTGACTTATAATTGCACCCAAAAGCAGCTCCTGCTGATACACCTATTGCACCATCAAAATCAATGCCGGCTTTCATCAGAGTATCGATTACTCCAGCAGTAAACATGCAGCGCATTGCGCCACCTTCCATTACTAATCCTTTTTTCATACTTTCGCCACCTTCCGTATTTTTACTATTTTAGCAAGAAAAAACTGCTAGTTAAAACTAGCAGTTAAAGTTTATTTATTTTTTGACTCTTTTCTTAAAATCCATTTTCTTAACTCGTCAATTAAAATCAAAGGCAACGGAATACATACTAGCATCATCCAATCATGTGCATTAAGCGGCTCCGTACCAAAAAATGACTGAAAGACTGGCACATAAGAAATGCATAGTAGCAAGACAATTTCCATAATGATCCCAATAAAAATCATCGAATTCTTAAAGAAATATTTGTTAAACATTGATTGTCTAGCATACCGAATATTTAAGACTGCCGCAATCTGACAGAAAATAATTGCCGCTAAAGTTACAGTAGTTGCTTGGCGATAATCCCAGCCGCTTGCTGGCAAATTAGGAAAAATATGACCACGATAAAAGTTCGCAATGAAGAAGGCAGCTGTAGCAATTATCGAAGCAATTAAACCATACCAGAGAAAGGCTTTTGCCAGGACATCTTTATTAATCAAATGATCCTTTGGTGATCTTGGAGGCCGATCCATAATTCCTTTTTCAGGATCTTCTCGTCCTAAACCTAGAGCTGGAATCATGTCAGTACCTAGATCAATAAATAAAATTTCCATTACAGTCAAAGCCAATGGAATTGCCCCACCTGAAAGTAAAAACAGAACAGATGGAACAGCTTCAGGCATATTTGAGTTCAAAATGTAAATTAAGAACTTACGAATATTACTATATACACCGCGTCCTTCTTTAATAGCACCTACAATAGAAGCAAAATTATCATCAGTCAAAATCATATCGGCTGCTTCTTTTGCAACATCAGTACCCGTTCCACCCATAGCGATACCAATATTTGCTTTCTTTAAAGCAGGTGCGTCATTAACGCCGTCTCCAGTGGCAGCAACGATTTTACCCATTTTTTCATACATCGAAACAACACGGTATTTTTGTTCAGGGGCCATTCTAGCAAAAACAACCTCACCTTCAAGATAATGTCTTAACTCTTCATCAGGCATCGTCTTTAAAGCATCCCCAGTAATGACTGTCAGTGGCTTATCAGGATCAGTCAAGCCAATTTCACGAGCAATACTCTTAGCGGTCAAACCATAGTCACCAGTAACCATCGTAACTTTAATCCCAGCCTTGCGGCATTCACGGGCTGCCTTATAAACTTCAGCTCTTGGCGGATCCATCATAACGGTTAACCCTAAGAAGGTGAGATCTCTTTCAACTGTATCAATTGTTGCAAGATCTAAATTATCCATTAGCTTTTGATCAAGATTACGGCCAGCAACTGCTAAGACACGCAAGCCATCTTTAGCATAGCCGTCATTTGCTCTCATAATCTTATCTTTTATTTCCTGGGTAATAGGCTGAATTTTACCGTCACATAGGTAAGAGGTACATTTATCAACCACACAATTTGGGGCACCTTTAGTATAGGTATTGAAACGGTGTGTACCATCGGAGCTCTGAATTACTGTCATCATTTTTCTACTTGAATCAAATGGCAATTCTTTAACGCGTGGCGTCTTTTCTACTTCTGCTTCAACATCTATCTTTCCTTTTCTTGCAACAACTTCAAGGCAAGCTTCAGTTGGATCACCTAAGATTTGGTAGCGTGGATGTTGCTGATCAGGCTTTTGAATTCTTGCATTATCTGCAAAAACACCACCAAGTAATACTTCCTTCAAGGCGTCATTATCTTTTGCAAAAATATGCGTTGGTCCTTCTTTAATATGACCCCGCACTGCATAACCTTCACCAGAAACATGGTAGCTCTTCTCTAAAGTCCAAAGTTCTTTTACCGTCATTTCGTTCTTAGTTAAAGTACCCGTTTTATCAGAACAAATGACAGAAGTTGACCCTAGCGTTTCAACACTAGATAAACGCTTAATTAAGGCATGCTTTCTTGCCATTCTTTGAACTGCTCCGGCTAATGACAATGTAACAGTTGGCTCTAATCCTTCTGGAATAAAAGCCACAATCATCCCTAAAGCAAAAACAAAGGCTTTTACTAAAGGATAATGTACAAAGAAAGTTGCAACTAAGAAGAAAATAATACCAATAGAAATTGCTAGAATTGAAATTTGTTTCGTTAAAGTATCAAGTTCTTTTTCAAGTGGACTCTTTTGTTGCTTAACATTTTGTGTCAATTCAGCAATTTTACCAAAGTCAGTATTCATTCCTGTCTTAACAACAGCACCTGTAACGTTTCCTTTCATCATGTTTGTACCAGAAAAAATCATGTTATTAAGATCAGCATGATTTTTCTTTTCGACGTTTTCAATTCGATGTGTATCTTTATGCACTGGATTTACTTCACCAGTTAGGGATGATTGATCTACCTGAGCACTTGTTGCCGCAATCACACGAATATCAGCTGGGATATCGTCCCCTTCTTCTAGTTTGACTATGTCACCTGGTACTAAGTCTTTAGCCAGAATTTTTTCTTCTTTACCATTTCTCACAACACGAGTATATGAAGGTAACATATTCGCTAAAGCTTCGGTTGCCTTATCAGCCTGAAATTCCTGCCAAAAACTAAAAATCCCATTAATAATATTTACAGCCCAAATGGCAATTCCTAGTTGTACTAAATTTGCGCAGAAAGCTATTATCCCTGCTACCCAAAGTAAAATCGCCATTAAACTTGTAAAGTTAGCTATAAACTTCTTCCATAGTGGTTCTTGTTTTGCTTTAGCAAAAACATTTTTTCCATATGTTTGCTGCAAAGTATGTACTTCATCAATAGTTAAACCAGCTTGCTCTGTATTTAATTCTTTTAATGCATCTTCGACGGATAATTGAGCCACCTTAATTATCTCATCGTCTTCATCATCTTTTTCAGTCAAAGTTATCACTTCTATTCCTTTTTCCAGCTCCATTTTAGTTCACTTTGAGAAAAGATGCACATAAAGCTGATATATTAAAAAAGAGTAGCTACTTTGCTACTCTTCATTCTTTTCAAGATTCTGTTTTTGATATCTATATTCTTCAATAATTCCCTCTAAGAGAATTGCTTCTAGTGTAAGCAATCCGAAAACTCCAGTTTCTGAGGTAGAAAAAATATTTGTACCAATTTTAATCCAGAGTCCTACACTTCCTATCAAAGCTAAATAAACAACTGATGAAAACCAAATAAACTTATGAAGCTTAACCGAAGTAAAAATATATGCTGCAATTGCAATTACTGCTAAGGTTGGCATTGCATAATAAAAAGCTTGCATTTTCATTCCTACCTTCCAAGCCAAGTATTAGTAGTATTCCAGCTGTTTAAGCCACCAAGCCAGCCTTTACTCATTGAAATTTCTTTAATTTTTTCAAGTAATGCCTCTTCATCTTTTTCTAAATGGAGATGGTTTACTAAACAAATCGTATTCACATTTTGATAGGTTGTTCGTGCTTCGTTTACGGCATCTTGAACATTATGCTTCGTCTTATCTAAGGCACCCTCTAACTGTTCTAATAAGTATTCGTTACCTTTTCGATCATAATGAGTCTTAGCAAGTGAAATGAAATCATTCAATACTTGTGCCAATTCATTTTTCATGTTTTTGTCCTCCAAAGGATTATATTTGTTTAAATACTATCATTCATTTGTTAATTTTACTATCATTTTTTAATAAGAATGGAAACTAGATCGATTTAGCACTTTTTCAACCAATTTGGTTCTTATTTTTTGCTTTTTAACCTTTGTTGAAGCTTATCTTTACCATAATAGTAAGTGATTGAAAAAATACTCATGCTCGCAATTAGAACTACAAGACTTGCTGTAATACTAGTGCTATTAGTCAAAGATAAAAATAGTTTATTAATCAAATATGCAAAGATCACACTGAGAATAATTACGATCCATTCCTCAGTATGGGCATCTTTCTTCTTGCTAGCTTCAATAAATTTCATCTGTACCTTTCCTTTTATGCTCCTTCCGCATTTGCATTCTTTTTAATAATTTAAACATTAAGTAAGCAAAAATCGCTCCCCACAGAATATTTCCGAGAATTATCCAAAGAGTTAGTTGACTACCAACCAATATATCTCCTAGAGTTTGAAGTAAACAAAAAGCAACTCCCGCGAAGATGCATCTAAACGTTAATGACTTTCCCATTAGTTCTGTTCCTCAGATTTATTCTTTATTTGGATTTGATACTCATCGTACAAATCTTTAAAAACAACGATGCTCATAAAAACACAAGCAATTGCTGAACTCCAAGAAAATGAGTTTAAATCTTTTAGGGCAAAAATAACCATGGTCACAATTCCAAGCACTAAGATATTTGAGGCGTCAGATGTTCTGACTATCTTGTGCATTTTTAGTGAAATAGCAATATCACATAAAATAACTAATAACAGTAAAATAATTGGAATATATTCTATGACCATTTTTCTCATCCTTTCCTTGTTTATAATTCTATCATTCAAAAACTCACTAAAGATAAAAAATACCAAATCAGTCTTTTTTATGACCGATTTGGTATTTACTATTTATGCTGTCAATCTCTTGAGATTAGTCTTAATATACTTTCTCTTTTTTCAGTTATTATCTTTACTAATTTTGCCTGGAAGATGACTAAAAAAGAAAAAAGGTACTGATTTAGTTAAATTAACTAGCTCAGTACCCATCTTAATTTTGTCATTTATTTAAATTAATAAAAGTATTTTTCTAAAAATTAGTCAGTGACAAAGTTTCTCCAGCACCAGCCCATTTATCAGAATCTTTATCTAATAAAAGCTGTAATTTTGTCAAAGTCTCTGGTAGCTTAAATCCATGTGCTACAGAATACATATTAATATCTTGCTTTAGATTAAAAATTACTCTTTTCACGTTTGTTTTCTTATCTAATTTTTCAAGAGCTCCTTCTATTAGCTCCTGAGCTTTTAAATCAGTTACTACATCCGATTGGTTCTTTGCTTTTATAAGTATTTCTTTAAGACTAGAGTCATTTATTTTCATAATTTTCTTCATCTCTTATAATTATTACTGTAGTTTACTAAAAAATTTTACATAAATACTCCATGATAACTATCATGGAGTATTTATATAGCTATTACTTAAAAATGAAAAACTATCTTGCTCCCCAAGGACCATGTTGAAGCCAACCGTTTACAATAACTCTACCACACGTTCTAGCAATAGCTGCATTATCAGCCCAACATTTATGGGTCTTAGAGTTACAAATTTGCCAAGGGGTTGCATGATAAATTTTACCACCCTTAGTTTCCATCAAATCTTCTGTTGTTAATTGTTGAAATTTACTCATAATATATAATTCTCCTTAAATTATAATATAAACTTTGGATTAGCTTTTTGCTAACCTTCAATATCTATAATATTAAATAGCTATAATGTAATGTTAAAATGGATTAAATTTGTAGGCTTTAATACTAATTTTGCATTTTCTGACCAAATTCATCTCTTATTCAATACCTTATCTAAAAAGTATTCAAAATAAGTGCTACTGCCCGTGACAATTGTCGCATTTCCCTGCATCCCATACTTAACATTCTCATCATTAATTTTCGCAGTCGAAATGACTTCATAGCCACTCTGTTTATTTACATTTACTGGATAAACGCCAATTTCTCTCACTTTACCAATTAATCTACTGGTCAAGCCATCTCCTGTTGGGACAGAAAAGTTTATCGTCTGTCCCTTTTTAATAGTCGAAACCTTATTACTTGGTACATAAGTAATTATCTTCACATTTTTCTTAGCTGCTATCATGGGCATCAAATTTACTGCATCATCTTGATCAATATGAGCTACCCATTTTTGGCCATGTTTTGTTACAATTTGGCCTTCATCATAATTAGCAGCTTTTTGTTTAATCACAGTCATTGGTTCAACAACTCCGACTGAAGAAACTGTATTCTGTCTCACTGCAAAAAAGGAACCAATAAACACCATGAAGACAAGAATAGCAGCTGAAATAATAATCATTGTCGAAAAATTTTTAAATTTATAGGAATAGAATTCTGTACTTTCATAGTCTTTTGCGTCCATTTATACTCCCCTATCCCTTTACTAAGTCATAATAAAAACCATGTTGCTCCATAAGCTCTTCATGACTTCCTTCTTCAACAATTTGCCCCTGATCAATTACAACTACTTTATCCGCACGTTCCGCAATGGCTAGACGGTGTGCAATAAAAATGATTGTCTTGTCTTTTAGTTTCATAAGATTGTCAACTACTCTTTTTTCTGTAATTGTATCTAAGCCACTTGTTACTTCATCAAAGATAAAAACTTTTGCTGGCG
>CANRQR010000054.1 GCA_947641735.1 uncultured Lactobacillus sp. | reverse complement strand
TACTCCAAACAAAATCATTGCAAAGGTAGAAAGCTTAAGAAATGAGTAATAAACGTAAACTGTGGCAGATTTTCGGCCCAGTTCTCTGTGCTTTCATTTTGCTAATAATTTTATTTTTAATTCCATGGCAAAATGGTGAAAAGTCAGATAATGCTCTCTTTAAAGCTTCAGTTTCACAATCTCAAACTGTCTTTAAAGGTCAATCGATTAAGCAAGCTGCTTTTGAGAAAAACTATGTTCCATTTTATGGTTCTAGTGAATTATCAAGAATGGATGCCTTGCACCCAAGTGTCTTAGCTTATAAATATAAAAGAAATTATCGACCTTTCTTACTAGGAGGACCGGGAAGTCAATCCTTAACTCACTTTTTCACTATGCAGGAAACAGTAAATCAGCTTTCTAATAAAAAAGCAGTTTTTATTATTTCTCCACAGTGGTTTACTAAGCAAGGTCAAAATCCAGCAGCTTTTGGGATGTATTTTTCTCAACTTCAAGCAGTTGATTGGATTTTGACTGCTAAGGACAGTGTAGCTACTCGTTATGCTGCTCGACGCTTATTAGATATGCCAGCTGGAACTGCTAGTGAGACAACAAAGTATGCATTAATGACTTTAGCTTCAGGACAAAAATTGTCTAAGTATCAAACTTTGTATTTGAAAGCTAGACGTCGAATGTTAGCTAATGAAGATAATTTCTTCTCATCTATTGGGATGACTAATAACATTCCTAAGATTCAAAAAGAAGCAGGTAAACTGCCAGGTACTTATGCCTATGACAACTTACGTCAATTTGCTAATGAACAGGGACAACAGGGAACAACAAATAATAAGTTTGGTATTTCTAATGGTTTCTTTGACAAAAAGTTAAACAATAAGCACTTAAAGCACCTAAAGAATTCTCAAAGAGATTTTGATTATACTCAGTCACCAGAATATGCAGACTTTGAATTGGTATTAAATGGACTTGCGCATGAACATGTTAATGTCTTGTTCATTATTCCACCAGTTAATGAAAAGTGGGCTAAGTACACTGGTTTATCTCAGACAATGTATCAAGAATGCGTTGCTAAGATTACCAAGCAGCTTACATCTCAAGGTTTCAATAATATAGCTAACTTATCAAAAGACGGTGGAAAGAAATTCTTCATGGAAGATACTATCCACCTTGGTTGGAATGGATGGTTAAAGGTGGATCAATATGTGAAACCATTTATGGAAGAAAAGAATCATCCAGTCAACTATAAGCTAAATAGTTACTACTTTACTAAGGCATGGGGCAATAAAACTAATGTAAAGATGCCTAATGTTAAAAGTAAGGCGGCAGTAGACATAAAAAAAAACTAGCACAAGCAGGTATCACAGGTAATATCCTGGCGATTAAGAATAATAAAGTAATTCTTAATGAGTCTACAGGCTATGCAAATGTTAGTAAAAAAGAGCATAATACACCCAAAACAGCTTTTTTTATTAATTCAGTTAATAAGGTTTTTACTGGTGCCCTCGTTATGAAACAAGTTGAGCAGAAAAAGCTTAAACTTAATGACAAATTATCGAAATTCTATCCTCAAGTATCCCATGCTAATCAAATTACGATTGGGCAGCTTCTAACTATGGAAGCCGGATTACAAGGAAAAGATGAATCGAGCTATGGAACGCCAGTCTTTAAAAATAATCAAGCTGGAATTAAATATGATATTAAGCATAATATAGTTTTCGATAAGAAACAGTACAATCAACGCTTTTACTCGTCAATTAACTATATTTTATTATCTGGTGTTTTAGAAAAAGTAACCCATAAATCTTATGAAAGTTTGGTGAAAGATACCTATATTAAAAAATTAGGGCTTTCCGAAACAGAATTTTATTGGGACATTCCTAAGAATAGGCATATTAAGGTTGCAGTACCGTACACTAAAAACTCTCAGGGATATTTAGTACCACATAGTGTTTCCGTAGATAGAGTACGTGGAGATTTGGGCGCTGGAAGCCTAGTAATGTCAAATAGTGACTTATATCGAGCTACAAGTGCGATTTTAAATGGAGAAATCATAAAACCTTCATCAATACAAACGGTTTATGCTCCAGCTGATCCTGCTAAATATAATGCTGGTTTTTATAATTTCCCTGATTTTCATTCCTCAAATGGTTCAGGCGATGGATATACAACTTACTACCGCATATCAAATGACACGCGCGATGTATTAGTAGTTCAGTCTAATTATCCAGTTAAGGACTATTTTAAGGTGAGAGAGATATGTAACGATCTCATGGAAAATTTAATAAAATCGCCTTCATAGAGATAGGAAATAATATTTTCTATCTCTTTTTTTATGATTTTGACTTCCTTAAAAGCGGTTGTGCAAGTAGGGCTGCTGTGCTAAGATTTACCTGTACCGTTGTAGCAAGGTGCATTTTCTACGGTAGCGAAAATGTATCTTTTATTTGGTCAGAATAGCGGTACCTAACACTGTGTGAGCCTGATTCCGATGTTGGTGGAATTAGGCTTTTTTTGTAAATTAGAGAAAATAAAAAATCGCTATTCAGCGATTTTTTTCTTGTTATAAGCATTAATGATTGAAAATAGAAGGACAGAAATTAAAACCAAAACAGTGCAAACTACAAATAAGGTCAAATAGGAAAAATTATCAATTACTAAAGCTCCAATTAGCGGTCCTAGAGCTCGACCAGCTGATGTAACTGATTGAACAATTCCTTGGTATTTTCCCTTGTCTTTATTACTAGCACGATCATTAACAAAAGTTGAAACAGCAGGAAATGCTAAAATTTCTCCGCATGTTAGAACGGCCATGGCTAAAACAAAGTTAAAGTAGTGGGTTGCTCCAATTAGTAGTAAGAATGCTAGCCCAAACAGACTAAAACCAATATATAATCGTCCATGAAGATGTGCAGTTAGCCAGTCATCAAAGTAAGTTAATAGCGGTTGAATAAGGACAATTAAAATAGCATTTAGAGTCCAAAGTAAACTATATAACCGAACGCTCATGTGTAAGCCAAGCATGTAGGAGGAAATATTAGAATTCCATTGTTCATAAGCAATCCAAGCAGCTAGAACACAAATTAAGATAGAGAAAATAGCTCTTTTTGCGCCGTAAGGAATTTTTTCTTGATGGGCAGCTGTAGTCGTTTTTTTATTTGTAGAGGCATGAGCCTGGTTTAAACCACGATATTCAAAAAAGATTACAATGCTTAAAAAGGCAAACATAATAAAAGCAAGTAAGAAAATATAAGTAATACCAAAGGGTAAAATGAATCCCACCATTAGGGACCCAAATACTAAACCTAAATTTTGAGTGAAATACAAGACATTAAACACATAAGAGGCATTCCGACTTTGAATTAAAGTAGCAATTGAATTTAAGCCAGTTACTACAATACCGTTGCCTAAGCCTAAAGTAATTAACAAAATTGGATAGGCTGGCCAGCCATGAAATAACACTAGCAAGAAAGTGGATAAGGTGGAAATACTGACACCAGTTAAAAGGGTTTGGTAAGGATGCCATTTATCAAATAAAAGGCCTCCAACTGCATTTCCAACCATTGTAAAAGCTGAATTTATGAATAAAACAATCCCAGCTACTGTAAGCGTCTCATGAAGATAATTATGAATATAAATGGTAGTTAGTGGCCAAATAAAACTAACACCAGTATTAATTATTAAAGAACCAGCAAATAACCAGATTAACTTAATTGGATCTAGCGCATGTTTTTTTAGCATGTATTTTCCTCCTTTTAATCAAGAATAGTTGTATAAAAATAAGCTGACAAGTGTCAGCTTATTTTGTAGAATTGCTACCTTTATTTTGCCGGAAGGTATGACTTTATGCAATGAATATTAAGACTCGCCATTGATCCAGCTACTATTGAAAGTACGAAGAACTTCATTAGCTGGAAAGGCATCTTTTCCGGTATGTTTAACTGCTTCATGAACTTGCTTTTGAATTAAATGATCACATACATAGCTTTTAATTGCTTCATTAATTACTAAGTCCCATTCTTTATCTGAATGATTTAAATAGTAGTTGAGTAGACGGTCAGTTTCATCATTAATCGAAAAACTTCGTTTAGCCATAATTTTTCTCCTTTTTATTTTCCTCATCATTATAGCATGTTCTTTGTCTAATCTGGGTTTAAAGAAGCTTGTCCGATTTAAGCTGTATTTTAATAAAAAAGAATAGGTTTCTTACAATATTTAATTTAAACTAGGAAATAGATTATTAGAGGTAAGGATTAAATTATGGAAAAAATTATTTTTAAAACTATTGTGCGACTTCGTAGATTAGCATTTTTTAGAGTAACTGATCGAACTCTGATGATGCTAATGCCACTTGCTGTTGTAGGAAGTATTTTTCAGTTTTTATGGCAGAGTGTTTTCTCTCCAACGAGTTTAATATCTAATATCTTTTATTTTGATAAGTGGTTACCTGATCAGATTTTTAATGCATCCTGGTATGCCTGTCAGGGCGTTACCAGTGTAATATTTGGAACTTTTGGACTATTTACTGCATATTTTTCAGCACAATATACTGCACGTTTATATCAAAAAGATGCCCAGATGGCTGGTGTTTCAGGAATGCTAGCTTTGCTGTTATGTGCATATCGTTTTAGAGATATTAGAGATTTCCAACTATCTTTTAACTGGCGTTTTTTGAATATTAATAGTTTTTTATTTGCTCTCTTGATCGGTTTTGGAACGGGACTCATTTTTAGATTTCTTGGAACTGACTATCATCATCGCCATGCAGAAAGTGCCCAAGTAATAAAGCAAAGAGCTTTTAATTCATTTCGTCCGATGCTTGCTACTTGGTTAATTGGATTAGTAATTGGGATTTTAGCTAGTTTAGTCCATGTACGAATGATCGCCACAAACTTTTATCAATTTTTCCAAAGTCAAGGACAGAATAATTTAAATCTGGGTATTTTTATTCCCTTATTACTTCTAGCATTGTTGTTAAACTGGTGTGGCATTGGCCAGCCTTTAGTATCTCTTACTGCTGGTGGTGATAGTGCGACTAATGTTGCTAATTTAAACTATGCTTTGACACATGGCTCAAGTTGGAATGTACCTAATCCATATGTGGGAAATTCTTTATATCAATCTTATGGAAAATTTGGTGGTAACGGCCTAACCTTAGTGATATTGATTGGCATTTTAATTTTTATTAAGAAAAATGATATTGCTAGAGTTGCCCGTTGGAGTTTTATTCCAACTCTATTTGGCTCTAATCAGGGGGCTTTAATTGGTATTCCTATTATCCTTAACCCATTATTCTTACTGCCTTATATATTTTTACCAGTTGTAAATATGCTTTTAGCTGCAAGTATGATTGCAATACATTTAATTCCGGCTTCAGCCTACAATGTATTATCTGGAACTCCGGGACCTTTGTATGCCTTTATTGCTACAAATGGAAACTGGCAAGCGCTAATTTTCTCAATGCTGCTGTTTGCATTCGATATTTTGTTATATCTTCCAATTGTGAAGATGGCCAAGGATGTTCAAGACGAAATTGATTTGTTAAATGATGAGGAGGCTGGCTATGAATATGTTAAATAAAGATAGGATATCGAAAAATCGTTTGCTTTTGCTAGGTACCTTCATCTTTTTGATAGTTTTATCTATTCCAACATTTTTTTGGATTAAAAGTGCTAATCATGATTTAGCTGAAAGACGAAAGTCACAAATGTCTCCTGTAATTATGATTCCAGGATCAAGTGCAACTACTGAGCGTTTTAATGAATTGGTTAATCTGCTAAATAAAGATACTCTGAAAAAGCATAGTCTATTAAAAATTCAAGTGAAGAAAGATGGTACATTGAAGTATAGCGGTAAAATTAATCGTAATGATAATGAACCGTTTATTGTAGTAGGATTTGAAAATAATCATGATGGTTACGCCAATATTAAGAAACAAGCAGGTTGGTTTGATGAGGCTTTTGCTCAGCTTAGTCAGCAATATAAATTTAATAATTTTAAGGCATTTGGACATTCAAATGGTGGATTGATTTGGACATATTGGCTAGAAAAATACTATGCAGATTATAGTGATGAAATCAAAATAAAGAAATTGATGACCCTCGGGACACCATATAACTTTAATGAGAGTAATGTTGACCATAAAACCGAAATGCTGAATGATTTTATTAAAAATCGAAAGAAAATTCCTAAGAATTTAGATGTATATTCAGTATCAGGGGGAGAGAATTATGAGTCGGATGGGTTAGTACCTGAAAGTAGTGTGGCAGCAGGAAAATATATTTTTCAAAATCAGGTAAAGCACTATACGACGATGACAGTTACAGGATCGGATGCACAACATTCTTCTCTTCCGCAAAATAAACAAGTAGTTCAGTTAATTAAGCAGTATTTGCTTGAAAACAATAGTGGAAATAATATTCCTGTTAATGGGCAAAAACCACGAGAGAATAACAAGAAGAAATAGAGGATAAATGATTAAATTATTTGAAAATTAATAGAAATAAATAATTTTAAAACTATTTCATGATATTAATTCACAAACTTTTTGGGCATAAAATGCTTTATATAGCATTCTATGCCTATTTTATTCACAAATTAAAATAAACTGTGAAAAAAATATTATATAATATTTTGCTTTCTGTGGATAACCTGCTATAATAAAAAATGTGAGTAGTTAGCACTTATAACTTATGAGTGCTAAAATTTTTGAGAATATGAGGAGTGTGTAAAGCATGGCATACTTTGACAATGGAAACTATAATTTTGATGATTTGTTTAATGAATTAAACAGAGATTTTTTCAATGATGGAAGAA
>CANRQR010000053.1 GCA_947641735.1 uncultured Lactobacillus sp. | reverse complement strand
ACTTTTCGTTGCTGAAGCGTGATTAATTTGTCAATTTTGGAAACAAGACTAGAAATCTTTTGTTGTTCACTATTCAAAGGTAGTATAATCTTAAATTTTCTTATGTTTTCCATTGAAAGAGCAGGTTGAGAAGATGTTGTTATCCATTTTGGAATTTCTTCATGTTGAAATCGATCAGATTGGATTAAATAACTTATAAAACTAGAGTTTTTATCTTGAGGTCTAATTAAACACACATTAGGTGCTAAGTACCAATTAACATTTTTAGGGACTATTGCAGAGTTTCCGATAGTTCCAACATAAGTAAATAAAATATCTCCCTCTTGTAATTTGCTTCTAGATAATCTAGAAAAATTACTATTGTCTATATATTTGACATCTTGCAAATTAAATTTTCCTTTTTTAACATTTATTCCACGTATTGCAAGTATACTTCCTGTATTAGAGTAATTTACATATTTGGTAAATTCAAAGCCCGCTAATTTGGTTACTTTGCATATTTCTCCCAACTTACGTTGCTCCCAATCATCAGTGAAGCCTTTAAAACGCAGTGCTGGTACTCTTTTATCGTCACTTTTAGTCACGAGTTTCTTCCTCCAATTCCTTAATAATGGCATTCAATCCATCCATTATATCGTCATCTTCAGATGTTAATTCTTTAAGCATCCCTACTAACTCTTTCTGATTCTTCTGAATTTCAATATTAGTTTCATGAAGATCAGCAGCTACCTTCTTCAAATCAACAGGTGGTTCTGGAACGAAAGTATCAACGTATCGAGGAATGTTTAAATTAAAGTCATTTTCTTTAATTTCATCGAATGAAGCCACATGTGCATAACGTTCAACATCTTTACGTTCTTTATAAGTATTGATTATTTTATCAATATCTTCATCTCTCAAAACCTTTTGTTTTTTACCTTTTTCAAATCCCTTAGATGCATCAATGAACAGAACATCTTTATTAGCCTTGTTTTTCTTAAGAACTAATATAACTGTTGGAATTCCTGTTGAATAGAATAATCCAGCAGGCATACCAATAATTGCATCAATTTGATTCTTTTTAAGTAAAGCTTCACGAATTTTGCCTTCTTTTGCTCCTCTAAAGAGAACACCATGAGGTAAAACAATTGCCATAGTTCCGTTTTGATCTAGGTGATACAAGCCGTGCAGTAAAAATGCATAATCAGCTTTAGTCTTCGGGGCCAATCCATAATCTTTAAAACGAGGATCTTTCAACTTTCGATCACTATTATCCCAACGTTGCGAATATGGAGGGTTAGCAACAACGACATCGAAGTTTCGAGGATGATCAATTCCTTGTGCATCCACTCCATCTGGCCAATCCTGTTCGAGAGTATCAGCATTCTTCAATGTCATTCGATCATAAGATACATCATTCATTAATAAATTCATACGTGCTAAATTATATGTAGTAGTATTTAACTCCTGCCCATAATATAAAATTTTATTTTTTATCTCTTTTTGAACAGTTAGCAATAGTGAACCACTTCCACATGCAAAATCATATACGGATGGCTTACTAATGCTTTGGTCAAAAGAAACAGTAGCAAGCTTAGCTAATACTTCAGAGACTCGATGCGGAGTATAGAATTCTCCAGCTTTCTTACCAGAATTTTCGGCAAATTTAGCAATCAGAAATTCATATATCTCAGCTAATATATCTTTGCCGTTATCATCTTGATAATCTACTTGATCAACTAAATCTATAATTTGTGTTAATGCTTTTGCTCTCGCTGCAGTAGTATTACCTAATCGTGAATTATTTAAATTCATATCATCGAATACACCAGTGAAATCTTGAGTAGCTTTGCTATTTAATCTTAAATTGTTATCAAAGCTCTCAAACATATTTTGGAAAGTATCAGGAGTTATTGTATTATTATTCACTTCATCAACAATTGTTTTCCAAGTATATTGTGGCTCTATCGCATAACCAAGTGAGCCAGAAATATCTTCTAAATAATCAGGTAAATATTCTCCACTTGCTTCTTTGGCATATTCTTCATTAATGCCACTAATATTATCTGGATTTTCATCAAATACCTTATTATCAAATAAATACTTTTCTTGTCCTTCAGACAAATAACGATAAAACATGAAACCTAAAATATAATTTCTATATTCAGAAGCATCCATGTTTCCTCTTAATCGATTAGCCATTTCCCAGATTTGGCTTGTCACTTCTTTAGCTGTAGTCATTTATATATTTCTCCTAATATTTCTTAGTAATGTCGTCTGCAAATTTACTTAAAGTTTCTCTTAGTCTTCTTCGATATTTAATTTTAGCTAATGCTCTAACTTTTTCATCTTCTGCATCAGTTTTATAAACCAGCGACGCTTCACGAATAATGTTGTCTAAATCTCCATCGATGTTTAAATCATCCATTCCTTGAACGTGGTTATAGATAATCTCATTAACTCTTTGATTGTCTTTAATATCTACTAAGCCCCATTTACGCTTATAAGCAAGGATCTCCTCGCGCATCGAACGATTAGAATAAATTTCTAACAATCCATCAATATCATCTTGTCTAACAGGATAAGCAGGCGCTTTAAGGCCATCCAAAATACTATCGGCAAATTGGTTAATCTGTTCTGCCTTCTTACGATCTTCCATTCGATCAGAAAGTTCTCTAATCTTTTTAGCAGTTTTTTGTGCTTCTTCTTCCTGCTTTCCATGTTTTTGGTTCATTAACTCAGCTATTAATTGTTTCAGATAAGTGTACGATACTTTGACTTCTTTGACATGCTCCATACTCAAATCAATAGCTTCAAAATCAACATTTCTGCGTTTAGCAATTCTCTTTTTTAAGTTAATAGCCAATGTTGTAGTTAAGACTTCTTCTTGTTTTTGAGATAAACCAATTTCTTTCAAAAACTTTTCAGGTGATTTTTCGTCATACTGATCATCTTGTTTAGCCATCGCCATCAAATGGTTATATTGCTGTAAGTCTTTTAGCATTTGATCCTGTCTATTGGCTTCTAAGTCTTGAGGCACGCTCGTAAAATTATTGGTAGTGTCACTCAGACTATTAACAACTTTCTTTAGCTCCTTTTTTACTTCTTTAAAGCTAGGAGAAATGATGCAAGTTGTCGCCGGTACATTCAGTACCTGTTGTTCATTAGCAGAATTTTTATCACCATATTCTGCCAAAGCTTTTTTCATTAATTTTTCGCTTTGAACTGGCCAACGATAATTTACAATCCGACCAAATGGCTTAGTCTGCATGTTATAAACACGATTAGTTCTAGAATATGCCTGAATTAAAGCAGAGCCTTGCAAAGTTCGATCTACATATAAAGTATTTAATTGTGGAGCATCAAATCCCGTCAGCAATTGGTCAACAACAATAACAAGGTCAACGTAATTTCCATCATAAATCGTCCGATTTAATCTCGAAACTAACTGTTCTGTATATTCTTTCGCATCTTTAACACCAAAACTAGTTCCAAACTGTTCATTGTAGTCTTTAATTGCTTCTTCAAGAGACATATTGTTTTCTAACTGATTGTCACTATTAGAATTATCTTGACTAAAAGTAATGCCAATCTTTAAAGGCTTTTTACGCAATTTGTTCTGTTTCTTAAACTCTCGGTAAAACATCATTGCCATTGGTGTTGAAGCTTTATTACCGCCAACGTGAGTAGTAAATAAGGCATTATACTCACTATTTCTTGAACGCTTATCCCAATTATCTAAAACGTCTTTAACAACTAGCTCTACATGCTTTTGATTATTGTCATAAACGCTAGGCTCAATCATGTCGTCCATATCTTCTGGTTGAAGGTTTTCAATTCGATCTTGAATTTGTCTTTCACTATAGGTAGGATACCTTGCTTTAAAGTAAGCTGGTAAATATTGCTCTTTTAATACTCTATCAGACAATGTTGTTTCAAAATCAACTTTGAATCCTAAAACATTTCCATCCCTAATAGCGTCAACAATAGTATAGGCATGTATTAAATTACCAAAAATATCTCTTGTAGTGGGAGCTTTATAAAAATTAGGCGTACCAGTATAACCTACCCAAGCAGATCTAGTAAAAGTAGTCTTAATACTTTGAAGCATATCACCAGCAGTTGAACGATGGGCTTCATCTACAATAAAAAGGATATTCTTTTTGGCGATATCATTGATACCTTTTTTGTCTTTAACCAAAGCGGCCATCTTTTGAATAGACGTTACTATAATTCCATTCCCTTTAGATTTTATCTTTTTAGATAATACCCATCGATTTGCTGCATCAGTAACCACACCGCCGTTACCATTTTCACCTTTTTCAGGATCATAAGCGCTATATTCATCAACTGTCTGATTAGTCAGAGCAACTCGATCAACTAAGAAGATAACCTTGTCTACATTTGGTAATCTTGAAGCAAGCCATGCTGTCTTAAAAGACGAAATAGTTTTACCAGAACCAGTCGCGTGCCAAATATATCCAATTTCTTGGTCGTTAATATCAAAATCATGTTGCCGAACTTTATCAATTATTGAGCTAGCTGCATAAACTTGGTATGGACGCATAACCTTAATCATTTGTTTTCTTGGCGTACCATCTAAAATCATATAGTTTGTAGCCATTTGATGGGCCATTGGTATTGACAACATACTAGAGGTAAATTCTTGCCAATCTAATACTGGACTATTATCTTCCTTACGCTGCCATTGAAAGGCAAAAGTCTTATTGAACATTTCATCTGTAGTTCTTGCCATATATTTTGCATCATGTGGTGTCATACCTACTAAGATTTGTAGCGTAGAAAAGATACCTCCATATTGTTGTTCATGAATGTAGCGATGCATTTGATTCAACGCTTCATCAACATCATGATAATCTGCTTTTTCTTCAATTTGGATTATTGGTAAACCATTAATTAATAAGGTTGTATCAAAGCGTCGTTTTGGATAACCAGGAATTACTGCATCTCTTTCAATTTGGTTAACAACTTGATACCTTGTATTACCGGCACCGATTTGAGCTTGATCAAATACAGTTAGATATACATGTTTTCCAGAATCTAAATCAACTTCAACTTGTGACACACCATTAAGACCATATAAAAATTGACCTGCTTCATAGGGAGTTTTCAAATTAGTAATAATTCGTTTTACTTGTGCAAATTCTCCCGCGGATAATGGTTCATCTAATTTGTCACGATTATTCTCTTCTAGAATATTTTTAAAGTTACTCCAAAGCTGATCGGTAGTTTTGATTGAAGACTCATATTTCCATTGTTTAACTCCGCCAAGAGTTTCTAACTTATGGATTAATTTATCTTCAAAAATTAACTCTGCTTTTTCGATAGCCATTCATTTTCTCCTACTCATAATATCTCTATGTATTATTTTATATGACTTTCGTTGTAAAAAAACGAAAAATATCGAAAAATTTAAGGTTATCTCATTTTATACAACTTCACATAATAAAAAATATGAACCAAGTAAAAAAGCTGACCAACAAGCCAGCTTTTCTACTACTCTTCACTATTCAATTCATCTAACATATCTTGCATATCAATATCGTCAGGTTGAACTTGCAGATACTTCTTAATCAATTCCTTAGTCGTTGGAACTTCACGCAATTCATAGAACAAGCTAATCATCTGTCTCAAGAAGCTTGCGTTCTTTTGGAAGGCTGGATAAGCAAGCAAGAACTCGCTCTTAGCCTTATCATAATCTTCAAGTCTTTGATATGAAATTGCCATATTCCAGTGTGCTTGTGGTTCTAATTCTTCATTATCAAGTGACTTGAACAAGTTGATATTAGCTTCCTCCTTATGTTCGTGTAAGTACAAATTAGACAACTGCAAACGTAAATCACTATTATCAGGTGCTACTTCTAACCCCTTCTTAAGCAAACGTTCTGCTTCATCTAATTGATTTAAGTTAGCGGCTGCTTTTGCACCCAAACTATAAAGAACTTCATCTAGTTCATTATAAGAAAGTCCTGTTTGAGCAGTTCTCAATACTTCTTCATTATTATCTTCTGCGGCATAAGCTTGAGCAAGCAATGGATATGCATTTACATAGTCCGGTTGAGTTTCAATTACTTGATCTAGATATTTGATTGCTGCCTTATCATCATTAGCTGAAAGCATAATCAAGGCTGCTTCATAAAGAGCATCAATACTTAAGATATCATTCTCATGGCTCTTAATTTCATTTGCAGCTTCTTCATAATCACCTAATTTAGCCAAACAAGCTGCAATTCTTTGACTTAAGACAACTTCGCCAAAAGTCTTGTTATTTTCTGCAAGCTGACGGTATAAATCTAATGCTTCAGCGTAGTCGCCACTTAAGTAATCTAATTCAGCCAAACCAAAGTTAATTGCATCTTCACCAGGCGCCATTTTGTGGGCTTCAAGGAGTTTTTGACGCGCCGTTTCAATTAACCCATTACTTTGATAATAATCAGCTAAATCAAGCAAGCTTTCAACATAGGCATCACTATCTGGCTTCACATCATATAAAAGCTGTAAACCGTCATCTTCATCGCCATCATTTAATAAAATTTCGGCTAAATATACTTTAAACAAGTCTTCCTTAGGGAATTGTCCAATCAAAAAACGATAAACTTCTTTAGCAAGATCAGTGAAACCAAGATCAGTTAAATTTTCGGCTAGAGAAGCAAGTACTTCTGGATCATCATTGTCTAGGGCCTTTTTTAATAAAATGTGATTATTAGAAAAATCATGGTTTTGAATTGCATCTAGTAATTGTTCAGAATAAGTCGTCATATATTTTCACTCTTTTCATTCGTGCTATCACAATAATTGTACACAAAAAACGTGCTAAGCTATACAACTTAGCACGTTTTTATTTTGCTAGTAACTTAACAATTACTTAACAGCATCCTTAAGAGCCTTACCTGGCTTGAATGCAGGAACCT
>CANRQR010000052.1 GCA_947641735.1 uncultured Lactobacillus sp. | reverse complement strand
ATGAGCAATTACAAGGTTCATATTATAAAAAAGTCTCACCGCAAACATTGCGCCAAGGGGCAATTAACGGGATGCTTAATAGTCTTAATGATCCTTTTTCTGAGGGATTAAGTGGAGCAAACCAAGAACAAGTCAATAATATTTTAGAGGGCTCGAGTTTTGGCGGGGTAGGTATTCAGATGGCAGTACGCAACAATAAAGTTGTTGTGGACTCTGTTGTTGCTGATTCCCCAGCTTCGAAAAGTACTATTAAGCCTGGCGACGAGATTGTTGCCGTTGACAATAAAAAAGTCAGCGCAGCCCAATTTACAAAAGTGGCAACTTTAGTTAGAGGGAAAATTGGCACTAAAGTAACATTAAAGCTTAAGCGAGGTAATTCGACCTTTAATGTTACTTTAAAGCGTGCTAAAATTTCTCAATCTAGCTTAACTAAGCGTACTGAAGACAATGCTACGATTATTACAATTGCGCAATTTGATGTTAATACTGCTAAAGATTTGAAGAGTGCTTTAAAGTCAATAAATACTAAAAAATATCCTAAGCTAATTATTGATTTACAAGATAATCCAGGTGGAGAAATGAATGCGGCTTTGAAGTCTGCATCGTATTTCTTACCAAATAACAAGATAATTATGCAGTACAAGGATCGTACCCAAAAAGAAGTGATTCGTTCTGATAAAAAATTATCAGGTGGCTTCCATACTTCATTAAGACCAATTATTTTAATTAATGGCAATACCGCTAGTGCCAGTGAGATTTTTACGGCTGCTTTAGTAGAAAATCACCGTGCAGTTTCTGTTGGTCAGACTAGTTATGGTAAAGGTACTGTTCAAGAAGTCGGACAAACAGCAGATGCAGAGTATAAATATACGATTGCTAAGTGGCTGACACCAAACGGTACTTGGATCAATCAAAAGGGATTAAAGCCTACTTATCCGGTTCCAGAATCTGCTTTAGCAAAACTACCGCAATTCCAAAGTATGAGTATTTTAAAGAAGTCAATGACTGGTGTTGATGTAGCTACTTTGCAGCAATATTTAACTGCTTTAGGTTATATGCCAAAGCATGTTACTGGTGTTTTTGACGATGAAACTAAAAATGCGGTAGTCGAGTTCCAAAAGGTACATAATTTGACAGCAGATGGTATAGTAAATGGGCAAGTGCAGGCTCAACTTTACTTGGCAGTAGCGCAAAAATTGCAAGATGGTAATCCTGCTTTACAGAAAGCTCTGAGTTTAAATCTAAAGGATGTGGAGGATTAAAATGGCAACTATTCAATGGTATCCAGGACATATGAATAAGGCTAAAAATCAACTTGAAGATAATTTAGACTTAATTGATGTTCTAATTGAAGTATTGGATGCACGCTTACCAATTTCTTCCCGTAATCCAATGATTGGACAATTAACGAAGAAGAAACCACATATCATTATCTTAAATAAGGCTGATTTGGCTGATCCAATTCAAACTAAAAAGTGGACTAGATATTATCAAGACGAGGGCAATTTTGTTATCTCAATGGATGCTCAGCACAACACTAATATGACTAGCTTATATAAGATAATTAAATTAGCTGGTAAGGAGAAAACTGATAAGTTAATTGCTAAAGGTGCATCAAATCCAATGATTCGTGTGGCAATTGCGGGAATTCCTAACTGCGGAAAATCAACAATTATTAACCGAATGGTTGGTAGAAATGCAGCAATTGTTGGTGATAAACCGGGCGTAACTCGCGGACAAAGTTGGCTTAAAACTAAAACTAATGTTCAAATTTTAGATACACCGGGTATTTTGTGGCCAAAATTTTCTGATCAAGAAGTAGGCTATAAATTAGCTGCTTGTGGTGCAATTAAGGCTGATATTTTCCATCCTGATGATGTCGCCTTATTTGTGATTGAATTTTTAAAGCAAAATTATGAAAAAGATCTTGTTAAATTTGCACAAGCAACAAGTGAAGAAATAAATAATATGTCTAATCCAGATTTGTTATTGGCAATGACTAATAAGTATGGCATGAGAGACGATTATGATAAGTTCTCGCTTTTCATGCTTCAACGCTTGCGTAAAGGAAAATTGGGAAGGATTACATTCGATCTTAGATGACCATTACTGAAATCAAAAGCTTGCTTCAAGGAGAAGTAAGTATCGAACAATTAAATGAGTTAAAAGCTGACGAACGAAAAGGAGTTCAGAAGCTGTTAATTAGTTATGAGAAACGCCAAGCAAAATTTGCTCAAGCTAAGGCTCAATTTCAGAATCGCTTTTCTTATGAAAAAAGTTTCTGGCTAAAAGATCAGCTAGTTGCTGGGGTTGACGAAGTAGGACGTGGTCCATTAGCTGGACCAGTAGTTACTGCAGCGGTTATTTTGCCGCATGATTTTGATTTAATTGATGTTAACGATTCAAAAAAATTATCTCCCAAAAAACGCCAGGCTCTTTTTCCAAAAATTTTAGAAAAAGCTATTAGCGTAAGTGTCGGGTTAGCTAATAATGATGTTATTGACCGAATTAATATTTATGAAGCTGACCGTGTTGCAATGGCACATGCAGTCCAAGGATTGAAGATAAAGCCAAATGCTTTATTAGTCGATGCTATGAATGTGCCTTTAAACATTCCGCAGGTTAAATTAATTCATGGGGATGCAAAATCTAATTCAATTGCGGCAGCTAGCATTGTTGCTAAAGTTTTTCGAGATAATTTAATGGATGCATATGGCGAATTATATCCTGAATATGATTTTAAACATAATGCAGGATACGGTACACGTGAACATATGGAAGCACTAAAAAAATATGGTCCAACGCCGATACATCGCCGTTCTTTTGCTCCAGTTAGCGAATACGAAAAATAAATAAAAAATAAACCTTCACTTTTGCGTACTTGATAGTGGAGGTTTTATTTATATGAATTTAAAAGAATTTTGTTTAAGATTAAAATTGCAACAAGGCATTGGGATTACCACTTTAGGGAAAATTGCAGAAAATTTTACTTCAGAGGAAGAAGTAACAGTTGACAAAATAGAAACTTTATCATTAAAATCAAATATCCAAAATCTTGTTTTTGCTGCGATGAAAAATGATAAGTTTAATTCTTGGATTGAGAAAATTGAGTTGCAGTGTAATGTTGTAACAATTTTTGATTCAATTTATCCTGATCGACTTCGCGAGATGTATAATCCACCGACGCTACTTTTTACACGAGGAGATTTATCCTTGCTGCAAAAAGAAATTACAGTTGTTGTTGGCGCTAGGCAGCCAACAGGTTATAGTCGCTTTGTATTAAAGCAATTAATTCCGCAGTTAATTGAGCAGGATTTTGTGATTGCAAGTGGATTAGCACGTGGAGTTGATGGAATTGCTCATCGAGAAACGTTAAATAACCATGGCAAGACAATTGCCGTAGTTGGAAATGGCCTTAACCATTTTTATCCGCAAGAAAATAAGGTGCTTCAAGAAGAAATTGTGGCTAAGGGATTACTAATTAGTGAGTATCTACCCGACACGCCACCGCGCCCTTATAGGTTTCCTGAACGTAATAGGATATTAGCGGGTTTAAGTAAAAATATTATTGTCACTGAAGCGAGGAAGAGATCAGGATCTTTAATTACTGCAAATATTGCTTTAGAAGAAAATAGAAATATTTTTGCAGTTCCTGGCCCTGTTTCTAGTCCCTTATCTGAAGGGCCTAATGAGTTGATTGCAGCGGGTGCTTATCCATTAGTTAATGCTGACTTTAAAAACTTACTTTAGTTGACAAGAGTGAAATTTTTGGTATTTTAGAATTTGGTAGAAATTGTGCAAGGAAGGGGCATTTTATGCCTACTAAACGAAAAAATAAAAAGAATTTAGTTATTGTCGAGTCCCCTCATAAGGCTAAGACAATTGAAAAATATTTAGGTAGAAATTATCATGTTATCGCTTCAAAAGGTCATATCCGTGATTTACCCAAGTCCCAAATGGGAGTTGATGTAGACCATGATTATCAACCAAAGTATATTTCCATTCGTGGAAAAGGCGATACGATTAAAGAATTAAAAAGTGAAGCTAAAAAGGCTAAATACGTTTATCTTGCTTCCGACCCCGATCGTGAAGGAGAAGCTATTGCTTGGCACGTTGCGCATGCTTTGAACTTAGATCCTAAAGAACATAACCGAGTTGCCTTTAATGAAATTACTAAAGACGCTGTTAAAAATGCCTTTAAAAATCCACGAACAATTGATATGGATATCGTTGATGCTCAGCAAGCACGTCGTGTTCTTGACCGCTTGGTTGGTTATTCAATCAGCCCTATTTTGTGGCAAAAGGTTAAGAAGGGTTTGTCTGCTGGACGTGTTCAGTCAATTGCCTTAAAGCTTGTAATTGATCGTGAAAACGAAATTAAGAACTTTAAGCCAGAAGAATACTGGACAATTGATGCTGATTTTGAAAAAGGCAAAGAAAAATTTAAGGGTGTTTTTTATGGTATCAAAGGTAAAAAGCAAGAATTGCCAAATAATGAAGCAGTTCAGGATGTTTTAGAACGCATTGATAAGCGGAAGAACTTTGAAGTTACAAAGGTAGTCAAAAAGGAAAGAAAGCGTCAGCCTGCTGCTCCATTTACTACTTCAACTATGCAGCAAGAAGCAAACAAACGCTTAGGCTACCGTACTCGTAGAACAATGAGAATTGCTCAATCTCTTTATGAAGGGGTTAACTTAGGTAAAGGTTCAGTAGGGTTAATTACTTATATGCGTACTGACTCTAAACGGATTGCTAATGTTGCAAAACATGAAGCTTCAAAATTTATTCACGAAGAATATGGTGAAAATTATGCAGCAGTTAAGCCACAGCATTTTAAAAACGATGCGGATGCTCAAGATGCTCACGAAGCAATTCGTCCAACCTCAGCCTTTAGAACTCCAGCTTCAGTTAAAGAATATTTAACTACTGAAGAATATCGTCTGTATACTTTAATTTGGTCAAGATTTATTGCTAGTCAAATGACTCCAGCTGTTTATGATACAGTCAGAGCTGATATTGAGCAAAATGACGTAACTTTTAGAACAACTGGTTCAAAACTTAAGTTTGCTGGTTTTACCAAGGTTTACGACAATCAAAAAGAAAAGAACAATGAGTTACCTGAGTTAAATGAGGGCGATAAGGTTAAGCTTAAGAAGACTGATGATCGTCAGCACTTTACTCAACCACCAGCACGTTATACTGAAGCTAGTTTAGTTCGTGCTCTTGAAGAAAATGGCGTAGGTCGTCCATCAACTTATGCACCAACAATTGATACTATTCAAAAGCGTTATTACGTGAAACTTGAAGGTCGATCTATTGTACCTACTGAATTAGGTGAAATCGTTGATAAGTTGATCGAAGAGTTTTTCCCAGATATCGTTAATGTAGACTTTACTGCGCAACTTGAAAACGATCTTGATGGTGTTGAAGTAGGGAAGAAGAATTGGATCAAAGTAGTTGATGAATACTACAAACCATTTTCTAAAGAATTAGATAAGGCTGATCAACAAATTGAAAAGGTTCAAATCAAAGATGAACCAGCAGGCTTTAACTGCGACATTTGTGGAGCACCAATGGTAATTAAGATGGGACGCTATGGTAAGTTTTATGCTTGTTCACGCTTTCCAGATTGTCGCAACACTAAACCGATTGTTAAAAAGGTTGGCGTAACTTGCCCTAAGTGTGGCAAAGGCGAAGTTATCGAAAAGAAGTCTAAGCGTAATCGTAAATTCTACGGTTGTTCTCGTTATCCAGATTGTGACTTTGTTTCATGGGATCAACCAATTGGGCGTAATTGTCCAAACGATGGTCATTTCTTAGTTCAAAAGAAGAACAAGAAAGGCCTAGTAATTCTATGTCCAAATGGCGATTATCGTGAAGAGCCAGAAGAAAATTAAATTATTAAAAATTTCAATGATATCATTAAAACGAAAGCGGTTTAATGATATCATTTTTATATAGACTTAAAAAAGTCGAGCAGAAAGGAAAGATTACATGGTAAAGAATGTAACCGTAATTGGCGGAGGTCTTGCAGGAAGTGAAGCTGCATGGCAATTAGCTAAGCGTGGCATTGAAGTAGATTTATATGAAATGCGACCTAAGAAAAATACGCCTGCTCATGAAACTGCAAATTTTGCAGAACTAGTATGTACTAATTCAATGAGATCTAATCAACTCTCTAACGCTGTTGGTTTGTTAAAAGAAGAAATGCGTCAGCTTGATTCGTTGATTATGAAGGCTGCAGATGAAACAGCCGTTCCTGCCGGTGGAGCATTAGCAGTAGATAGGGATAAGTTTAGTGCAGTTGTAACTAAAACTTTGAAAGACTTGCCAAATGTTCATGTTCATGAGGAAGAAATCACTGAAATTCCAAAAGATGGTATCACGATCATTGCGACTGGTCCATTAACCTCAGATACACTAGCAGAACAGATTAAGGAGTTCTGCGGTACTGATTCACTTCATTTCTTTGATGCAGCTGCTCCAATTGTGGCAGCTAGCTCAATTAATCGTGACATTGTTTATAAAAAATCACGTTATGACAAGGGTGAAGCTGCATATTTGAATTGCCCAATGACCAAGGAAGAATTTTTCAACTTCTATAAAAACCTAATTAGCGCAGAAACGGCAACTTTACATGGTTTTGAAGATAAAAATGTCTTTGAAGGTTGTATGCCAATTGAAGTAATGGCTAAAAGAGGAGAAAAAACTATGCTCTTTGGTCCGCTTAAACCAGTTGGCTTAGAAGATCCTAAGACTGGAAAAACTCCTTATGCGGTTGTGCAATTGCGTCAAGATAATGCAGCAAGTACAATGTACAATATTGTTGGTTTCCAGACTCATTTAAAATATGGTGAACAAAAAAGAGTCTTTTCAATGATTCCAGGTCTTGAAAATGCAAAATTTGTTCGCTATGGTA
>CANRQR010000051.1 GCA_947641735.1 uncultured Lactobacillus sp. | reverse complement strand
ATTTAATTAATAATTTAATTGTTCAGATTTATCATTTTTCATTCTTATTTTAATTGAGATTTAAGTCTTAAAATTCGGATATAAAAAATAAAGTGTTAAGTACTACTGCTTAACACTTTATTTTAATCCTTTTTTGAATATCTAATTTTAGCTTCTTGAATTTGCTTATTCAAAACTTCTTTTAATGGCATAAACCCCTTTTTAGCTCTTTTTGAGGTCCAAAAATGAACTCTCTTTTTTCTCGCTTCTTCGACTTCTGGAAGTACCGCTCGTCGAGATAGGCTAATTTGATTAGAATATGGATCTATATCAATAACTTGTATCTTTATAGTTTCTCCAACTTGGTATTCTCTTCCTATATCTTTTACATAGCCACCATGAATCTCAGAAATATGAATTAATCCTTCTATCTGACTGTCCAGTCTTACAAAAATTCCGTATTGTTGTATACCACTAATTTTTCCATGAACTATATCACCAATTTTAACTTGCATACTATCTCATCCCTTACTAATATTAATTATAACTGTCTTTTTAATTAACGCTAAAGACATGACTTCTAGATTAATTCTTATGGAGGATTGCTTATTACAATGGAAAAATATGATTTAGCTATTATTGGCGCTGGGCCGGTTGGTCTATTTGCTGCTTCTTTTGCTAATTTACATGGATTAAAAACTATTACCTTCGACGCGTTAGATGAAGTTGGTGGCCAAATTAATATGCTTTATCCACAAAAAGATATTAAGGATATACCAGCTTTTTCTTCTATTAAAGGGAAAGAATTAGTTTCTCGATTATTTGAACAAACCGAGAATACTAAATTAACCCTCTCACATAAAGTAAAAAAAATCTCTTTCTCAACAGGAGAAGATATTATCATTGATGATGATTATCAAGTGAAAAGTCTTCTTATTGCTACAGGTTTAGGAGCATTTAAGCCAAAAACTCTACCTTTATCTACTACTCCAGAGCTCCAAGCCCATATTCACTATTCCATGCAACATCCCGAAATCTTTTCTAATAAAAAAGTCGCCATTCTTGGTGGTGGCGACTCTGCGCTTGATTGGGCACTGGAATTAAGTAAAACATCTGATGTATATGTAGTACACCGGAGAAATGAATTTCGCGGACTTGAAAGTTCTGTTAGTCAACTTAAAAGTTTAAAAAATGTTGAACTTTTAACTCCTTACCTTCCAAAAGAACTTCACTTAAACAATAATAGAATAGAATTAGTTTTGCACAGAGTTGGTGCAAGTCACGATTTTATTACTAAAGACGTTGATGAAATTCTAGTTGCATATGGTTTCAAAAGTGATAATCGTCAATTACGTAAGTGGGGCATTGAATTAGAAAATAATTTAATTTCTGTTTCTCAAACAATGCAAACAAATTTGCCTCATGTTTACGCAATTGGTGATGCTATTACTTACCCAGGCCGGGTACCAATGATTGCCCTAGGTTTTGGCGAGGCTCAAATTGCAATTAGCAGCATTATGCAAGACCTATTTCCAGAAAAAACAATGACTTTTCATTCTACGAGTATCTAATTTTTGAAAGGAATATATAGTTATTTATGGGACTTATTGATTTTATTCTTCATATTGATGACCACCTAGTCACAATTGTGAATATGTTTGGAAATTGGACATACTTAATTCTGTTTGCAATTGTTTTTATTGAAACAGGTTTAGTTATCTTTCCATTTTTACCAGGAGACTCACTTATATTTGCAGCTTGTGCAATGGCAGCAACACCAAAATACAATCTTCACTTTTGGATTTGCTATTTAGTTTTTCTTGCAGCTGCTGTTTTAGGCGATACAATTAATTATGAAATCGGTCGTTGGTCACAAGCTGAAGGTGCTAAGCACAGTTGGTTTAATAAGTTGATTAATCAAGATAAACGAAAAGCTGCCGAAAATTTCTTCGACAGGCATGGCGGAATTACTATTGTAATCGGACGATTCATTCCGTTTATTCGTACTTTTGTTCCATTTGTATCTGGCGCAAGTAAGATGCATTATGGTACTTTCATCCGTTATAACTTTCTCGGTGGTTTTCTCTGGGTAACTTTATTTGCTGCTCTAGGATTCTTCTTTGGAAATATTCCAGTTGTTCAAGAGCACTTCTCATTAATTGTCCTGGCAATCATCTTAATCTCAGTGGTACCAGTATTGATCATTTGGATAAAGAAAAAATTAGTATTAAAAAAGGAGCTTGGTTAAAGCTCCTTTATTTTTTTGTCAAAATAAAACATGAAAAATATAATTCATAAATTATCCCACCAGTTGCAAAGCATCCTGCAAAGAATTCCTCTGTTAGTACATTAATAATAGGATCGGTAGTAGGATCAAAAAGCCAGTCACTATTGTTAAATAATAAGTGATGAAAAGAAATGAAAAATTCATCAAAATTCATTAAAGCAAAAGGCAAAATAATTACAGGTAAAATCATAAAGATTAAGGCTGTAGTTTTCGAAATGTAGATATAATTCATTCTCTTTCTCATTTTTAAAAAGATAAGAATAATTAATCCAACAATAAAGACAATTATTGCTAATTCAAACAATAATTTACACTCATAAAAATGGCGTGCTGCACTCGGAGAAGTAGGGAAATCAGACATTTGCAATTTATTTTTAAAGGGGAGCAACAAATAATCCAAAAGTTGAGTATAGTTTTTCATTATTGTTCCCAGTGACTTTCTTACTATTAAATCAGTCTTTTGAGCCTTTACAAAAATTGCTAGTAAGGGCCAGCTCAAAACAACTGCTCCTAAAGTCGCGGTAGCAAGGGCCATCATTAAATTGTAAACAACTGCAATTATCGGTTTTCTTTTCATAGTTTCCATTCATCTAGATTCTCTACAATATATGTCGGCTTCTTATCTTTTTCTTTTAACTGCTCCTTATTTGTTACGCCTGTCAACGTTAAGAGTGAATCAATATTGCAGTTAATCCCCGCCATAATATCGGTATCGTAGTTATCTCCAACTAAAATTGCATCTTGTCCTTGTGCATTCAACATTTTCAATGCACTCGCTACAATAATCGGTGAAGGCTTTCCGATGTAAGTTGGCTTAACCCCCGTTGCTACTTCAATCATCGTGCAAAGAGCGCCATTTCCAGGTAGTAGCTCATCTCCAGAAGGTAAATTTTTATCTGCATTTGTTCCAATAAACGTTGCACCATTTCTAATTGCTCGAGTTGCTACACGAATTTTGTGGTAGGTTAAATCTGTATCCATCCCTACAACCACATATTTTGGATTTCGATCATCATAGTAAAAACGTTCATTTTTTAATAAACCTTGTACTAAGCCAATTTGACCAATAATATAAATTGGTATTTTAGTTGCATCTGGATTTTGAGAAAGTAAATAAGACTCTGTAGCTAAAACTGGCGTATAAACATGGTAAATATCAGTATTGACGCCATGTCCTCTAAGCTTATCAACTACCATTTGTGGTGTACGAGTTGAATTATTAGTTAAAAATAAGTGTGGAATATTTTTTTCTTGGAGACGATGTATAAATCTCACACCACTTTCAATCGTATCGCTGCCACGGTAAATAGTTCCATCTAAATCAATTAAGTAACATTTATAGTCTTTATGTTCCACAATTATCCCTTTCTCTTCTTAATTACAAAGCTTTTATTTTTATGATTTCCACGTTGAAATTTTACTGCTGTCTTATGACTGCCAATCTTTGTTTTATGAACGCGTCTTTCTTTAAAGTAAGGGCGCTTTGCACGGTAGCGGTTATTGTTTGTGCTCTTTCTCTTATTTTGCCTACCAAAAGCAATTTTTTTAATTTGGTTTTCTTGAGCTAAGCGCAAAATAAAATATGCACTACCAGGATTACAGTATTCTTCTAAATAATCCACAATTGCATTAGCTTTTTTATCAATTGCAACGCGATCATTCTCATCATAAAAGCCCTTTAATCTCAAATGCTCACTTGATACATCCCCTACTAAATAATCATATTGATCTAAATAAGGGTCATACTTCTCCTTAAGCATTTCAATGTCTAGAGCATCTTTTACATTAGCTATAATTTCATACGCTCGCCCGTTAATCATTACAATATCTTCATTAATAATGACATGAGCTAAAGGATGATATAGCGGCTGGTCTTTATCTGCTTCTTTATACTCCATTATTTTTCTTTCTCTTTATTTATTGGGTATTTCTTTTTTAAATAGTTTCCTATTACGGTTCTTAGATAATTGGGGAATAAAAATTTATTTTTACCCATAATTGAAATTGTAGGGAAAAACGGAATCAAAACATAGTGATCAAGCAATGCAAGTGTATATTCTTTTTCAGGATCAATTTCTTTTCCATTAATGTAAACCGTTCTACTTGCATGATCAACTTGTATTCCCTTATATACAAGATCTCCAAAAATCTTACCTCTAAAACTCATTCCCTTAAGTGCAAATTTACTTAGAAAATGACGATTTTTTTCCATCTCCATTACCATGCGCCAAACATCACTTCCAAGCAGCTTAGTTTGTACCACATGCATTGGATGAGGCAAAGCAGCTTGTAAGTCGGCTTCCGTTAAAACTCCCTGATGAAATGGTTTTAAAAATAAACCACTATTCAAGACAGCAACATCAGTTCCAGCAAATTCACTAATTGCATCAAGTGAAACTTGAATTGCTGCCATCTTGTCATGATCAAATTTATCTGGTAAATAAGCAATTTTTCGTGCTTTAAGCATCTGCTCACCTTTTTGATGCCAATTTACAATTTGCTTTTGATCGGAATCTAAACTTGGTAAGTCAGCGGTAGTGACAGTGTTTGGTTTAATTGATAATACTTGATGCTCATCATTTAATTCAACACTAATGTCACCAATATGTTGACCCCATTTTCCTGTCTGAGTAATCCAAGTATTGTTTACTTTTTCACCTTTTGCTAAATAGTCATGACTATGTCCGCCAACAATCAAGTCTACTTCAGGATAATGATGGGCTATATATCGATCCACCCTTAAACCAATATGACTAACAATAATTAACATATCATATTGACCCTTTATCTTCGGCAGTAATTTATCTAAAGTATCAGAAATCAACTTCACATGCCAATGATTGGGACCATATGTCATTGGATATGCAGCTGTTAAACCAACAACTGCAATTCTAGTCTTCTTTTTGGTTTCAAATATTTTATAGGGAGTACACCACTTTGGCATACTCTCATCTTCCTCACGTAGGTTAGCTAATACAACGGGAAAATTAGCGTGATCAAATAATTTTTCTAAAACTGCATGAGAATTTGAAATACCTTCATTATTTCCAATGGTAATTGCATCATAATTAAATTCATTCATTAATTTAATGTTAGCCTGTCCTTCTGTTGCGTCAGACAAAGGATGTGATCGATCCATAAAATCACCAGCATCAAAAGTAAATGTTTGATCAACGCTCTTATCATTTTGAGCTTGATGCAAGTATCTTTTTATTTTAGGAAATTGTTCAAAATGTGAATGTAGGTCATTAGTATGAACAATACGTAATTTTTCCATACTTTTCCTCTTCTAACCAATATGATTGGCTTTTAATACTGTGTTATAGGCATCTAATACTTTTCCTTTAGGTTTTTCCCACTCTACCCATTGTGGGTCTTTCCAATCCTTCTCATTAGTTAAGGTCTCTAATTGGTAAGTTTTATTAATATATTCTTCATATAGTTGTAGTGATTTAGTTCGAGCTAAATTCAACTGCAGGATTCGAACTTTTTTAATTAATCCACGGTCTACAGCTAGTTCAGCAATTCCGTTTTGATCGATATTTGAAATTTCATAATATTTCGATCCGTCATTGCGAGTAACTTCTTCAATCAAGTCTAGTTGCTCATAAGCCATATTTCAGCATCTACTTTCTTAAAATGATTTTAACTACTATATTAATTATAGAAAAAAGTATACATCCATGCTATTGTTAAAAAGAATAGAGGTGTACACATGAAAACAAGCCGGCTTTACTTTTTAGCCCTTTTTTTTAGTTTAATTTTTATTTTTGAATCTGGATTTCTGGTTATCGGACACCGAGGCAACCCCAGCAAATATCCAGAAGAAACAATTCAAAGTGACAACTCAGCTTTCGCAGATGGTGCAGATTATGTTGAACTTGATCTTCATGTTTCAAAAGATAACGTCTTAGTCGTTTCTCATGACCGCGACTTAAGCCGAGTTGTTGGATCACCGGTTATTGTATCACAAAATAATTTTTCCTATTTAAATACCTTAAAACAAGCTAACGGTGAGTCAATCATTTCGCTAGATCAATTATTTGATTATTATAAAGATAAACCTAATACTAAGTTCCTTCTTGAAACGAAAAAGACTAAACATAATAGCCCTAAAAATATGGAGGAGCTTCTTGCTAGCAGTATCAAAAAATATCATATGCAAGATCGGGTCATGATCCATAGCTTTTCTGCCCCTAGTCTAAAGACTATGAGTCAATTATTACCTGATGTACCTAGAATTTTTATTGTTGGCTCTCTGCAAAGAATTAATTTTGATGTATTAAGCTATGTAAATGGAATTAACATTTCATCTGATTTAGTCACTCAAAATCCTAAACTTATCGGTCAGCTTCATGCTCTACATCAAAAAGTATTTGTTTGGGCCGAAATGAATGAATCACCTAAATTATGGAACTGGTTAATTAACAATGATGTAGATGGAGTTGTAACGAACTTTCCTGCAAGAGGCTATAAATACAAATTGGCCAAGAGTGGTACTAAAAAATATACTGTTAATAAAGATGGTATTTACTTTGGTCGTACTCCGACTGGAGTTAGCGTAAACCCATATCTAAATGTGAAAACTTCAAAGCAAATTAGTTTCTTACAACCTGTCCATGTTTCTTCAGCTGTTATTGCATCGGGACAAACTTTTTATCAAATTGGTGATAAGGAATTTGTTCCTGCAGATCTAGTTAGCTTAGATTTGCAGCCTGAATGGATTTTGCCATATTGGAATTTAAGTATTATTAATCCTACCCAAAATCCGATTTTCACTTATAATAAACCTGATAGGCAGTCTGGTAAAAAAGCCCAACTCATGCCTAATAAACGCTATAAAATATTAGGTGTAAGTGGCGGAGTCAATGATTTATGGCTTCTTACTGACTATGGCTGGGTAAAGTCTTCTAAGATCTTATATTATGGTCTATTCAATAAGAACACTTTTGCCTATAAGAATTATCGAAAGCTTGATCCAGCTTATCGTCAAACCAACGTTGCACTATTTCCTTATTTACCAGTAGAAAAAGTCCCGATTAAAAACTTTTGGTCGACTTATTCTGACGTAAATGCTGTAATATTTAATCAGAGATAAAAATTAAAGGAGTACATTTATGGAA
>CANRQR010000050.1 GCA_947641735.1 uncultured Lactobacillus sp. | reverse complement strand
TTTATTTGCTCTTTTCGCTTGCCTCAAACAGCATGTATTACTTTACAGGCTTTTTTACTTTTCGTCAACAAGTTTTTTAAGAAAAAATGCATTCTCGAATATTAATTATTTATTTATCTATTATTATCTGGTTTTATCCTTAATATTTTTTGTTTAAGCCTACTGTCTATAATTAAAATTCGGATATATAGAAAACTGCGTTAAGCATATTTACTTAACACAGCCTTCATCTCTTTTTATTTTTTCTAAATTGAATATCTTTCTTTAGCTTCTTTAATCTGATTATTTAATACTTCTTTTAATGGAGAAAATCCATTTTTTACACGTTTAGAGGTCCAAAAATGTACTCTCTTTTTTCTTGCTTCCTTTACTTCTGGCAAAACTGCACGTCTAGATAAACTAATTTGATTAGAATAAGGATCGATATCAAGTACTTGCACCTTTATAGTTTCTCCAACTTGATATTCTCTTCCTATATCTTTTACGTAACCTCCATGAATTTCAGAAATGTGTATTAAACCCTCTCTTTTACTATCTAACCTCACAAATATTCCATACTGCCGTATCCCACTAATCTTTCCTTCAACTATGTCACCAATTTTAACTTGCATACTATCTCATCCCTTACTAATATTAATTATAACTGTCTTTTTAATTAACGCTAAAGACATGACTTCTATGATTAATTTTGATGGAGGAGTTTTTAATGGAAAAATATGATCTAGCAATCATCGGAGCTGGTCCCATTGGACTTTTTGCTGCTTCTTTTGCTAATTTACATGGTTTAAAAACAATTTCTTTTGACGCTTTAGACGAAGTCGGTGGACAAATCAATATGCTTTATCCTCAAAAAGAAATTAAAGATGTACCTGCCTTTTCTTCTATTAAAGGGAAAAAACTGGTATCTAATCTACTTAAACAAAATACTAAAACTAACTTTTTACTTTCTCACAAAGTAAAAAATATCTCATTTTCAGACGATAATAGTATCTTAATTGATAATGCATACCAGGTTAAGAGTTTGCTAATTGCTACTGGTCTTGGTGCTTTTAAACCTAAGACTCTCCCTTTAGCTATAAATGCTAATGAAAAATCACATATTCATTATTCAATACAACATCCCGAAGTTTTTGCCAATAAAAAAGTCGCAATTCTAGGCGGAGGCGATTCAGCACTTGACTGGGCCTTAGAATTATCAACTACGTCAGATGTATTTCTAATACATCGTAGAAATGAATTTCGTGGACTTGAAAGCTCAGTTACTAAACTTAAAAGTTTAAAAAATGTTGAACTTTTAACGCCTTACCTTCCAAAGGATCTTCACTTAATTGATAATAAAATGGAATTGGTTTTGCATAAGGTTGGTAATAGTGATGAATTTATTACTAAATATATTGATGAAATTTTAGTTGCATATGGATTTAAGAGTGATAATCGCCAGTTGCGTAAATGGGGTATTAAACTAGAAAATAATCTAATCTCTGTTTCACAGCAGATGCATACAAATCTTCCAAATGTTTACGCAGTTGGTGATGCAATCACGTATCCTGGAAGAGTACCAATGATTGCTTTAGGTTTTGGTGAAGCACAAATTGCAATTAGCAGCATTATGCAAAAACTATTTCCAGAGAAAACAATGACTTTTCATTCTACTAGTATCTAATTTTTGAAAGGAAAAAATTTATATTTATGGGACTTATTGATTTTATTCTACATATTGATGACCACTTAGTTACCATTGTAAATATGTTTGGCAACTGGACCTATTTAATCTTATTTGCAATTATCTTCATTGAAACAGGTTTAGTTATTTTTCCATTTTTACCGGGAGATTCACTTATCTTTGCTTGCTGTGCCATGGCCGCAACCCCAAAATATAATCTCCATTTCTGGGTCTGCTATCTAGTCTTTATTGCTGCTGCTGTTTTAGGCGACACAATTAACTATGAAATTGGTCATTGGTCACAAGCCGAAGGAGCAAAACACAGCTGGTTTAATAAATTGATTAATCAAGACAAGCGAAAAGCTGCAGAAAACTTCTTTGATCGACACGGCGGTATCACAATTGTAATTGGTAGATTCATTCCATTTATTCGTACATTTGTTCCATTCGTATCCGGTGCAAGTAAGATGCATTATAGAACCTTCATCATCTATAACTTCATCGGTGGTTTTCTCTGGGTAACCTTATTCTCTGCTCTTGGATTTTTCTTTGGAAATATTCCAGTTGTCCAAGAACATTTTTCATTAATCGTAATCGCAATCATTTTAATTTCAGTACTGCCGGTCTTAATTATCTGGTTAAAGAAAAAGATGGTATTAAAAAAGGAGCTTCGTTAAAGCTCCTTTATTTTTTTGCCAAAATAAAACAAGAAAAATATAATTCATAGATTATTCCACCAATTGCAAAACAACCAGCAAAGAATTCTTCTGTTAAGACATTGATAATCGGATCAGTTGTTGGATTAAATAGCCAGTCATTATTATTAAATAATAAGTGATGAAATGAAATAAAGAATTCATCAAAATTCATTAAAGCAAAAGGTAAAACAATTACTGGTAAAATCATAAAAATCAAAGCAGTTGTTCTTGAAAGGTAAATATAATTAAATCGCTTTCTCATTTTTAAGAAAATAAGAATAACTAACCCAATTATAAAAACAATTATTGCTAATTCAAACAGTAATTTACATTCATAAAAATGACGTGCTGCACTGGCTGAAGTTGGAAAATCAGACATGCGGAGATTTTCTTTAAAAGGCGATAATAAGTAATCTAACAGTTGAGTATAGTTTTTCATTACTGTTCCAATTGAAGTTTTTACTAACACATTTGTTTTTTGAACTTTCACAAAAACTGCTAAAAGTGGCCAGCTCAAAACTAATGCGCCTAAAGTAGCCGTAGCTAACGCCATCAAAAAGTTATAAATAATTGCAACGATTGGTTTTCTTTTCATAGTTCCCACTCATCTAGATTCTCAACTACATAAGTTGGTTGTTTATCTTTTTCATCAAGCTGCTCTTTAGTAGTAACTCCAGTCATTGTTAATAATGAATCAATCCCGCAATTAATCCCAGCCATTATATCAGTATCATAGTTATCTCCAACTAAAATAGCATCTTGGCTTTGAGCATTTAACATTTTTAGAGCACTCGATACAATAATTGAAGATGGTTTTCCAATATAAGTTGGTTTAACTCCTGTAGCAACTTCAATCATTGTACAAAGTGCGCCATTTCCAGGTAATAATTCATCCCCAGAAGGTAAATTCTTATCAGCATTTGTCCCAATAAAAGTTGCACCACCTCGAATTGAACGAGTTGCAACACGAATTTTATGATAGGTTAAGTCAGTATCCATTCCAACAATTACATATTTAGGATTACGATCATCATAATAAAAACGCTCATTTTTAAGTAATCCTTGAACTAGTCCAATCTGACCAATAATGTAAACTGGAATTTTAGCAGCACCAGGATTTTGTGCAAGCAAAAACGATTCAGTTGCCAAAACCGGCGTATAAATATGATAAATATCAGTATTAACTCCATGTCCACGAAGTTTATCAACTACCATTTGCGGTGTACGAGTTGAATTATTAGTTAAAAATAAATGTGGAATATTTTTCTCTTGCAAGCGGTGAATAAATCTAACACCACTTTCAATCGTATCGCTTCCGCGATAAATTGTTCCATCTAAATCTATTAAGTAACATTTATAATCTTTATGTTCCACAATTAGCCCTTTCTCTTCTTAATTACAAAGCCTTTATTTTTATGTTGTCCACTTCCACGTTGATATTTTACAGCTGTTTTATGACCACCAATTCTTGTCTTATGCACGCGACTTTCTTTAAAATATGGACGTTTGCTACGATAACGATTATTGGATATATTCTTTCTCTTATTTTGTCTACCAAAAGCGACTTTCTTTATTTTATTTTCTTGAGCCAATCGTAAAACAAAATACGCGCTGCCAGGATTACAATATTCTTCTAAATAATCAACAATTGCATTGGCTTTTTTATCTATTGCAACCCGATCATTTTCATCATAAAATCCTTTTAATCTTAAATGCTCACTTGATACGTCTCCAACCAAATAATCATATTGATCCAGGTACGGATCGTACTTTTCTTTTAGCATATCAATATCTAGCGCATCTTTTATATTAGCTATAATTTCATACTTTCGCCCGTTAATCATTACAAAATCTTCATTAATAATTACATGAGCTAAAGGATGATAAAGCGTTGATTCTTTATTTTCTTCTTTATACTCCATTATTTTTCTCTCTATTACTTATTGGATATTTCCTTTTCAAATAATTTCCAATTACAGTCCTTAAATAATTAGGAAATAAAAATTTATTCTTCCCCATAATTGAAATTGTAGGGAAAAATGGAATCAAAACATAATGATCAAGTAAAGCTAAGGTATATTCTTTTTCAGGATCAATCTCTTTTCCGTTAATGTAAACCGTTCTACTTGCATGATCAACTTGTATTCCCTTATATACAAGATCTCCAAAAATCTTACCTCTAAAACTCATTCCCTTAAGTGCAAATTTACTTAGAAAATGACGATTTTTTTCCATCTCCATTACCATGCGCCAAACATCACTTCCAAGCAGCTTAGTTTGTACCACATGCATTGGATGAGGCAAAGCAGCTTGTAAGTCGGCTTCCGTTAAAACTCCCTGATGAAATGGTTTTAAAAATAAACCACTATTCAAGACAGCAACATCAGTTCCAGCAAATTCACTAATTGCATCAAGTGAAACTTGAATTGCTGCCATTTTATCATTATTAAATTTAGCCGGTAAATCAGCAACTTGACGGGCATTTAGCATTTCCTCACCTTTTTGACGCCAAGCCAAGATTTGCTTTTTATCAGAAGCTAAAGTTGGTAAATCTTCTGTAGAAACAGTATTAGGCTTGATTGATACTACTTGATGATCATCATTTAATTCAATGCTAATATCGCCAATATGCTGTCCCCATTTACCTGTTTGCGTAATCCAAGTATGATTTACTTTTTCACCTTTTGGTAAATAATCATGACTATGTCCACCAACAATTAAATCTACTTCTGGATAATTATGTGCTATATATTTATCTACTCTTAACCCAATATGACTAACTACTATTAACATGTCATATTCACCTTTTATTTTAGGAAGTAAATCATCTAAAGTATTAGAAATCAATTTTATATGCCAATGGTTTGGGCCATAAGTCATTGGATAAGCAGCCGTTAGGCCTACAACTGCAATTCTAGTATTCTTTTTAGTTTTAAAAATCTTATATGGAGTGCACCATTTAGGCATACTTTCGTCTTCTTCACGTAAATTTGCCAAAATAACTGGAAAATTCGCATTATCAAATAATTTTTCTAATACAGCATGTGAATTAGAAATTCCTTCATTATTTCCAATAGTAATTGCATCATAATTAAATTCATTCATTAATTCGATATTTGCTTCTCCCTCCGTTGCGTCTGACAAGGGATGGGAGCGATCCATAAAATCTCCAGCATCAAAAGTAAAAGTTTGATCGACACTTTTATCATTTTGTGCTTGGTGTAAATACCTTTTTATTTTAGGAAATTGTTCGAAATGAGAATGTAGATCATTTGTATGAACAATACGTAGTTTTTCCATACTCTACCTTTTTCTTTCTAACCAATATGATTGGCTTTTAATACAGCTTTAAAAGCATCTAAAACTTTTCCTTTTGGCTTATCCCATTCTACCCATTGTGGATCCTTCCAGTCATCTTCATTAGTTAAGGTTTCTAGTTGATAAGTTTCATTAATATATTCTTCGTATAATTGAAGAGCCTTAGTTCTAGCCAAATTCAGCTGAAGTATCCGCACTTTCTTTATTAATCCTCGGTCTACGGCTAGTTCAGCAATTCCATTTTGATCAATATTTGAAATTTCATAGTATTTAGATCCATCATTTCGAGTAACTTCTTCGATTAAATCTAATTGCTCATAAGCCATCTTTAGCATCTACTTTCTTAAAATCATTATTAACTACTATATTAATTATAGAAAAAAGTACACATCCATGCTATTGTTAAAAAGAATAGAGGTGTACACATGAAAACAAGCAGGCTTTCTTTTTTAGCCCTTTTTTTTAGTTTGATTTTTATTTTTGAATCGGGATTTCTTGTTATTGGACATCGCGGCAATCCTAGCAAATATCCTGAAGAAACCATTCAAAGTGATGACTCAGCTTTTGACGATGGAGCGGACTATGTAGAACTAGACCTGCACGTTTCTAAAGATAATACTTTAGTTGTTTCTCATGATCGCGACTTAAGCCGAGTTGTTGGATCATCGGTTATTGTATCACAAAACAATTTCTCCTATTTAAACACCTTAAAACAAGCTAATGGTGAATCAATTATCTCCTTAGATCAGTTATTTAACTACTATAAAGATAAACCTAAGACTAAGTTTCTTATTGAAACAAAAAAGACCAAACATAACAGCCCTAAAAATATGGAAGAGCTCCTTGCCGCAAGTATCAAAAAATATCATATGCAAGATCGAGTTATGATTCACAGTTTTTCTGCTTCTAGTCTAAAAACTATGAATGAACTTTTACCAGATGTTCCAAGAATTTTTATTGTAGGATCATTAAAAAGAATTAACTTTGAGGTATTGAGTTATGTCAACGGTATTAATATCTCCTCTGATCTAATTACTCAAAATCCTAAACTTATTAGTCAACTTCATGCCTTGCATCAAAAAGTTTTTGTCTGGGCAGAAATGAATGAATCACCCAAACTCTGGAATTGGCTAATTAATAATGACATTGATGCTGTTGTAACTAACTTCCCAGCCCTAGGATACAAGTATAAGCTAGCCAAAAGTGGTACTAAGAAATATGACGTCAACAAAGATGGGATGTACTTTGGTCGTCTTCCAATTACTATTAGTGAAAATCCATATCTAAGCGTCAAAACTTCAAAAGAGCTCAAATTCTTAGAACCAGTTCATGTTTCTTCAGCTGTTATTACTTCTGAGCAAACATTCTATCAAATTGGTGATAAAGAATTTGTACCTGCAGACTTAGTTAGTTTAGACTTACAACCTGAATGGATTTTACCTTATTGGAATTTAAGTATTATTAATCCTACTCAAAATCCAATTTTCACTTATAATAAACCTGATAAGCAATCTGGTAAAAAAGGTCAGCTTTTACCACGAAAGCACTATCGAATTTTGGGTGTAAGTGGGGGTGTTAAGGAATTATGGCTTTTGACTGATAATGGCTGGATTAAGTCATCAAAGATTCTGTACTATGGCTTATTTGACAAAAAATCATTTGCCTACAAGAACTATAAGCGACTTGATCCCGCCTATCGTCAAACAAATGTCGCCCTGTTTCCTTACTTACCCGTAGAAAAAGTTCCGATTAAAAGTTTTTGGTCGACTTATTCTGATGTAAATGCTGTAATATTTAATCAGAGATAAAAATTAAAGGAGTACATTTATGGAA
>CANRQR010000049.1 GCA_947641735.1 uncultured Lactobacillus sp. | reverse complement strand
CAAATTGACTTACCAGGAAAAGCAAAGAGTGGATTATTACAAGCTGAACATATTTTAAATAATATTGAGCAAGTAAAATTCATTAACTTTACTTTTAATGATGTAGTTCGTCATCCCGTTGTGGCCAAAATTGTTAGAGCATATGAAGAAGAGGGACATTAGTGAATAATTTAGACATTTCTTTTAATGATGAAGTTAATTTCTTAAAAGATAGCGATAAAGATTGGATTCCATGGATTAGCAACCTGTTATTATCAGCAAAAAAAGAAATTCATAAAGAGAATGCTCAAGAAATGAGTATTAACTTTGTTTCTTCCGAAAAAATCCATGAAATTAATAAAAAGTATCGCAAAAAAGATCGTCCAACTGATGTAATTTCTTTTGCGATTGAAGATGGATTAGATGAAGAGTTTATGAGTGCTTTTAGTGATGCCCCTAATTTTGTAGAAGATATTGGGGATTTATTTCTTTGCCCTGAAGTCATCAAAAGACATAGTGTAGAGTATGAAACTGGATTTAATCGGGAGTTTGGATATACACTAGTTCATGGATACCTTCATTTGAATGGTTATGATCATATTGAAGATGATGAAGCCAAGGTTATGTTTGGTATCCAAGGTAAAGTTTTACGTGAATATGGACTTCCGCTCCATCCTGATCAAGAAAATCATGGAAAGCAAATTCACTAAAACTTAAATAAAAAGGATGTAACAATGATGGATGAAAAAAAAGACTTTAAATCAGGTTTTGTGGCTTTAATTGGTCGACCTAACGTGGGTAAATCGACTCTCTTGAATTATTTAGTAGGTCAAAAAGTGGCAATTATGTCACCACAACCACAAACCACTAGAAATAAAATTTCAGGTATTTATACTGATGATCAGGAGCAAATAGTTTTTATTGATACTCCTGGGATTCATAAGCCAAAAAATAAATTAGATGATTTTATGGATAAGTCAAGTTACTCTGCTTTAGATGAAGTGGATGTAGTTTTATTTATGGTTGAACCTGAACCAGCGGGTAAGGGAGACCAATATATTGCTGAACTTCTTAAAAAAATTAAAAAGCCTGTATTTTTAGTGATAAATAAGATTGATAAAGTCCACCCAGATGAGTTATTATCTATTATAGATTCATATAAGAATCTAGGCGATTTTGCTGAAATTGTTCCAATTTCTGCTTCACAAGGAAATAATGTTTCCGAGTTGATTAAAACAATTGCTAAATATTTGCCAGAAGGTCCGCAATTTTATGATGCAGACCAATTGACTGACCGTCCAGAATATTTTATTGTAGCTGAATTAATTCGCGAGCAGGTTTTGAAGCTCACTCATGAAGAAGTTCCGCATGCAACGGCCGTGGTAGTTGACCGAATGCGGGATCGTGAAGGTGGTAAGCTTCAAGTTGAGGCTACAATTTATGTTGAGCGTCCCGGTCAAAAGGGCATTATTATCGGCAAGAAAGGTCAAATGTTGAAGCAGATTGGAATTGCTGCACGTCAGGAAATTGAAGCCTTATTAGGCGAAAAGGTTAATTTGCGCCTATGGGTTAAGGTTCAAAAGAATTGGCGTTCTGATCCTGCCTTTCTTAAATCTATTGGCTACAACGCTAAGGAATTAAGATAGATGGTACGTGAACTTTGTGAGGTTCAAGGATTAATTTTTAAAAGAAAAAAATATAAAGAAGCTGATGTTCTAACCAAGATCATGACTAAAGATCATGGTATTTTTACAATAGATGTAAGAGGAGCACTGAGACCAAAGTCCAGATTAGGAGCTGCAACCCTTAACTTCTCTTATGGAAAGTATATTGTAAATACAAATTGGAAGGGAATCAGTACGCTGCGGACTTTCAAGGATGTAAAGCAGCTGGACCAGTTATATTTAGATTTAACTAAGAATGCGTATTCGAGTTATGTTTTAGACTTGCTTGACCATGCTTTTGTTGAGTATAAAGATATTGGAAGTTTTTATGATTTGATTATGAAAGCGTTGCTGAAGATAAATTCTGGAGAAGATGCGGCAATTATTACCCAGATGGTGCAATTGAAGTTGCTTAATGCATATGGAGTAGCACCACAATTAGATCGTTGTTTAATTTGTGGTAAAGTACAAGGCGTGTTTGACTACTCGCTGGAATTAGGTGGAATTATTTGTAGTGATCACTTTAATAGTGTCAGTCAAAGGATGCATCTAGATCCTAAAGTAGTAGCCTTGATTCGTACTCTAGCTTTAGTTGATATTGATCGTTTAGGGAAAATAAAAATTAATCCGCAATTAAAAAAGGACTCTGGCAAGGTGATTGATCGGATGTACGTTAACTATCTGGATCTTAATTTAAAAACTAAAAAATTTCTTGATGAATTGGCGCTTTTTTAGCTGTTGACTTTTTTATATTCGTTTAAAGACTAGTGAGGTTTTCTTACTAGTCTTTTTTTATAAAAGATGATAAAATAGATACGTATTTTGACAACTATAAAGGAATAGAAAAGTACCAATACAGCGAGTGCAGAATGGTGGAAGTGCATTTGGGAAAAGGCACCTTTTAGTCAAAGTTGTTAATTAAGGGCAGGAAGAATATTTTCCTGAATTAGGGTGGAACCGCGAAGTAAATCGTCCCTATGCAATTTTTGCATAGCCTTTTTTTATGCCTATGTTGTGAGGAGAGATATAGATGTCAGAAAAACTGAATATCCAGGATATGATTTTTAAATTGGAACAGTTCTGGGCCTCTAAAGGTTGTATGATTATGCCTTCATATGATGAACAAAAAGGTGCCGGGACAATGAGTCCATATACATTTTTACGTGCTGTTGGACCAGAACCTTGGGCAGCTTGTTATGTCGAACCTTCAAGAAGACCTGCCGATGGTCGATATGGTGATAACCCTAATCGTTTATACCAACACCACCAATTCCAAGTAGTTATTAAGCCTGCACCAAAGGACATTCAACAATACTATTTAGATAGTTTAAGAGTATTAGGTATTGAACCTCTTGAACATGATATTCGATTTGTTGAAGATAACTGGGCAAACCCATCTATGGGGTGTGCCGGTGTTGGTTGGGAAGTATGGCTTGATGGAATGGAAGTTTCTCAATTTACTTACTTCCAAGTAGTTGGAGAACTTGATGTTAAACCAACTATGAGTGAAATTACTTATGGTGTAGAACGTCTTGCTTCTTATATTCAAGATGTAAACTCAGTCTTTGATCTTGAATGGGGCGATGGAGTTAAGTATCGTGATATCTTCAAGCAACCAGAATATGAACATTCTAAGTATGCTTTTGAAGAAAGTGATCAAGAACAATTACTTAAGTTCTTTGATATTTACGAAGCTACTGCTAAGCGTTTGTTGAGTCAAAATCTAATTCACCCAGCTTATGATTACATCTTAAAATGTAGTCATACCTTTAACTTGCTGGATGCACGCGGTGCAGTTTCAGTTACTGAAAGAGCGGGTTACTTATCAAGAATTAGAAACTTAGCCCATCTTGCTGCTAAGGGATTTGTTGAAGAACGTGAAAAACGTGGTTTCCCATTATTAAAGCACCAAGAAGAAACTAAGAAAGCGGGGCAAAACAATGACTAAAGATTATTTATTTGAAATTGGCACTGAAGAAATGCCAGCTCACGTTGTTTCTAAAAGTGTTAAGCAATTAGCTGATCGTACTAAAAAGTATTTAAAGGAAAATGGTTTGTCCTTTAAAGATATTAAGACTTATTCAACTCCACGTCGTTTAACGATTTTAGTTCAAGATTTAGCTGAAAAACAAGAAGATATTGATGAAGTGAAAAAGGGCCCAGCTAAGAAGATTGCTCAAGATAAAGATGGCAATTGGACAAAAGCTGCTCAAGGATTTGCCCGTGGTCAAGGGATGACTACTGATGATATTTATTTTGAAGAGCTTAAGGGCACTGAATATGCCTATGTTCATGTTCAAAAAGAAGGTAAAAAAGCTTCTGATATCTTAATGGGAATGAGCGATATTGTTAAAGCAATGACTTTCCCAACTAAGATGCGCTGGGGTAGCTACGATTTCGAATTTGTTCGTCCAATTCATTGGATGGTTTCTTTACTTGGTAGTGAAGTAGTGCCAGTTAAGTTACTAGATGTAGTAGCTGGTCGTAAAACTCAAGGTCATCGTTTCTTAGGCGACAGTGTAGTATTAGCTAACGCTGATGATTATGAAGAAGCATTAAAGAGCCAATACGTAATTGCTAATGCTGATGAACGTAAGGGTATGATTCTTAACCAAATTCAAGAACTTGTTGCTCAACATAACTGGAAAGTTAATATTGATAAGGGCTTACTTGAAGAAGTTACTAATTTGGTTGAATATCCAACTGTATTTGCTGGTTCTTTTGATGAAAAGTACTTGAACATCCCTGATGAAGTATTAATTACTTCAATGAAAGATAATCAAAGATATTTTGAAGTCTATGATGAAAACGGCAAATTAATTAATCACTTCATTTCGGTTAGAAATGGAAATAGTGAGTACTTAGACAATGTCATCGCTGGTAATGAAAAAGTTCTTGTTGCTCGTTTAGATGATGCTCAATTCTTCTATGATGAAGATAAGAAGTACCCATTAGCTCACTTTGTTGATAAGCTTAAGAATGTATCTTTCCATGATAAGATTGGTTCAGTAGCTGAACATATGGCACGTGTTCAAATTATTGGTGATTACCTTGGTAAGAAGTTTAAGGTTTCAGATACTGAAATGAAGGACTTTGACCGAGTTAGTGATATCTACAAATTTGACCTTGTTACTTCAATGGTCGGTGAATTTGCTGAATTACAAGGTGTTATGGGAATGCACTATGCACGCTTAATTGGTGAAAATGAAAATGTTAGTGTAGCAATTAAAGAAAGTTATATGCCAACTAGTGCTGAAGGTGAATTACCAAGTACTACTGTAGGTTCATTACTTTCAATTGCAGATAAACTTGATACAATCATTTCCTTCTTCGGTGCAGGTATGATTCCATCTTCATCTAATGACCCATATGCATTAAGAAGAAACGCATACGGAATTGTAAGAATTTTATTGAACGAAGGTTGGTCACTTCCTATTAAAGATGTTTTACCAGAATTGATTCAATTACTGTCAGGTAAGACCGCAGCTAAGTTACCTAAGGGTGCTGAAGCTGAAAATGAAATTTCCGACTTTATTCGTGATCGTGTAAAGCAACAATTACAAGTTGAAAAGTATGACTATGATGTAATTGACGCTGTTCTTGCATCTAGTCAACAAGATCCAATTCAAATTTTGGCTGCTGCTAAGACCTTGCAAATGCATCATGATGATGCTGACTTCAAGCCAGTAGTTGAAAGTTTGACTAGAATTACTAATATTTTGAAGAAAGCAAAATATAGAAATGCTAATGACATTGATGAAAGTCTTTTCCAAGATGTTAGTGAAGAAGAATTATATGCTGGTGTAAATGCATTAGAGGAAAATACTGATTTGAGTATTGCCGATCTTTATAAAGGCTTTGTAGAATTACAACCGGTAATTAATAATTACTTTGAAAGTAATATGATTCTTGATAAAGATGAAAAGGTAAAGAATAATCGTTTAGCTCAATTATTAAAGGTTAATAACTTAGCTGATCGAATGGGTGACTTAAGTAAATTAGTAATTAAATAATAATTGATTGGGATGATCCATTGATGGCAGGACGTATTCCTGAACAATTTATCGATGAAGTTAGAAACTCTATCGATATTGTGGATGTAATAAGTCAATATGTCTCTTTAGAAAAAAAAGGTAAAGATTATTTAGGACTTTGCCCCTTCCATCAAGAAAAAACACCTTCTTTTACTGTCAATGAAGGAAAACAGTTTTTTAAATGCTTTGGATGTGGTAAAGGCGGAAACGTATTTAAATTCTTAATGTATCAGGATCATCTGACTTTTCCTGAAAGTGTAAGAAAAGTTGCTGAATTGGCCCATCTTCATATGCCAGATGGCTATGGTGAAGCGGTAAAGCCAATAAGTCCGCTAAAAAAGATGTATCGGCAGGCAACAGAATTTTACCAGCATATTTTGCTAACAACTAAAGTTGGTGAAAGAGCACTTGAATATGCTCAAAAACGTGAATTAACTAATGACCTATTAGAGCATTTTAAGGTGGGGTATGCGCCTGATAACGATACAATTTTGTTAACTTATCTTCGGCAAGAAGGTTATACAGATGATGAACTGCGAGAAAGTGGTTTATTTGTAGAATCACAAGATGGACAATTATTTGATCGTTTTCGTGATCGATTAATGTTTCCTTTAGGGGATGAATCAGGCTATACAGTAGGATTTTCTGGGCGACGAATTAGTAATGATAAAACTATTGCTAAATATATGAATAGTCCAGAAACTAAGATTTTTAATAAATCTAAATTACTGTTTAACTTTGCTGAGGCAAAAAAAGCGGCAAGAACTGAAAAACATTTAATTCTTTACGAAGGATACATGGATGTAATTGCTGCTTATAAGGCGGGTATTCAGTCTGGAGTGGCCTCGATGGGGACTAGTTTGACCACTGAACAAGTTTATATGTTAAGACGGATTACACCAAATATCTTAGTTAACTATGATGGAGATCTCCCTGGAATTCATGCTGCTGAACGGGCCACAAAATTATTTGGACAAGTACAAGGATTTAATTTAGGTATAATTGTTTTACCTGAAAATCTTGATCCAGATGAATATGTTAAGAAATACGGGGCAGATAAATATCGTACGGAGGTTGCTGGAGCTCTCAGCTCAACTGACTTCTTACTTAAAAGATTAGCTAATCAATATAATTTACATAATGATCGAGAAAAATTAGCTTATATTACAGCTAGTGTTCAAATGATAGCGGGTCTAAATGATCCGATCGCATCTGATTTGTATCTGGATAAATTGGCACGGCAAACTGGGGTTACTCGTGAATCCTTAAAAGTAACTTTTGTCCGTGAAAGACGTAAATTACAGCGTGCTCGAAATCATCAGCAATCTTACCAACAAACAGCTCCATTTGATAATCCTGGTAACATTCCAGAGCCTAAAGAAGCTGAAGCAGGTACAGAAGTTGAAACTAAGAATCCAGCTTTGGATCGCTTGCTATACCTTTTTATTCATAGTGATGAAGCCAGAGATTATTTATTAAGCCAGCAATTTTTATTTCCAGATGAACGCTATGCAAAATTAGCAGAATTTTGGTTAAAATATCATCAAACTCATGAAAATGCAGAAGTTAAGGGCTTTATTGATTTTATTCCTGAAGAACTTCAAGGTATAATTATTAGTATGGAAATGATTTCAATGCCTCCTGATTATTCTAAGCGTGAATTAGATGATCAATTAAGAGCATTGAAGAAGAGTAAGATCAATGAACAATTGAATGACTTGCTCAATCAATTGAAAGAAGCTCAAAGAAAACAAGATAATAGTTTAGAGCTTGAAATAGCACAAAAAGTAATTGCGCTAAGAAGAAAGAAATTTTAGAGGGGGCTTTTTTACATGGCAGAGAGTAAGACTACCAAACCAACAATGGCACTTGATAAAAAGGTCAAGGAAGTTGTTAAGGAAGTTAAAAAAGATAAGCAAATCACTGAAAAAGAATTTACTGCTCAACTAATTAAGCCATATGATCTTCAAGGAAAAGCGGTAGATCAACTAGTTCA
>CANRQR010000048.1 GCA_947641735.1 uncultured Lactobacillus sp. | reverse complement strand
GATGTTTTTTGTAACGATGTGCTCTTTTAGCATATTTGACAGCATCATTATTAAAGTCAAGATATAGTTCAGGCATACCGCCGAATTCGGCATCAAATGGATTTTCACTGTACATTTTATAACCTCGTTATACTTCATTATACTTTGTTGTATGATTTTATACTTCATTATACTTCATTATACTTTCCGGCGCAATTTTATACTTCATTATACTTTTTAGGCGATTCTATAATTGTTCTGCATAAGTGTATTAATGTCGATAATATTTTATCTTTTACGACTTTAAAATATTCACTTATTTTTTTAAACTATAAATACAGATATAAATGATAATTATGATAAGAAAATTTTCGTTGAGGAAGCTTTTAAAATTTTATATTTATCAGTGAAATAATTAATTTGGAAGGATAAATTGATAAATGGCACAAATAGATACTACTTGGGAAGAAAAACCTATTGATATTACTAAAGAAGCAAACTTTATTTGGAGTATCGCCAATAAGATTCGAGCAGCCTATATGCCGGATAAATATGGTGATGTAATTATTCCGATGACAATTATTCGTCGATTTGAATGTGCACTTAAGCCTACTAAAGAAAAAGTATTAAAGCAGTTTAAAGAAATGCCAGAATATCCAGCAGTAGCTTTTTATAAAATTACTGGTTATCAATTCTACAATACTAGTAATTTTGACCTAACAGAATTGTGTAATGATCCAGATAATATTGCTGAAAACTTTAAGTCATATATCGCTGGTTTTTCAGCCGATGTGCAAGAAATTTTAAAGCAATTAGATATGGGTGCACAAATTGATAAGATGAATGAGAAAGACTGTCTTTATCCAGTTGTAAAAGCCTTCTCCGAATTAGATCTTAGTGTAGAACACTTTGACAGTATCAAGATGGGTTATATTTTTGAAAACTTAATTGGCCGTTTCTATCAAAATGTTGATGCTGGACAATTTTATACGGGCCGTGACATTATCAAGCTTTGTGTTTCATTACTTTTGGCTGAGGGATGCGAAGATATCACTGAAAAAAACAAAATTGTAACTGTTATAGACCAAGCCTGTGGGACAGGTGGGATGTTGAGTACAGCTTATACATACTTAAAACACTATAATCCAACTGCTAGTGTGCATTTATATGGTCAAGAAATGATGGGCGAATCTTATGCAATAGGCTTGGCTGAAATGTTGATTAAGAATCAGAATATCGATAATTTTAAGCTGGCTGATACTTTAAAGGAAGATTGTTTTCCCGATCGAAAGATGCGTTTTGTTTTAGAAAACCCACCATTTGGGACTCCTTGGGGTGGTAAAGACGCAAAGACTGGTCAGGAAGAAGCAGTGAAGGCTGACTATGCTAAGGGTAAAGATAGTCGCTGGCCTGCAGGATTGCCAAGTTCAGGTGATTCTCAACTTTTATTTGTTCAATCTGCTTTAGCGAAGCTAGAAGATAACGGTAGAGCTGCAATTATTGAAAATGGATCACCATTATTTACTGGAAATACTTCTTCTGGTGAATCTCAAATCAGAAAATGGTTGCTCGAAAATGACTATTTGGAAGCGATAGTGGCAATGCCCACAGATTTGTTCTATAACACGGGTATCGCCACCTATATCTGGATTCTATCTAAGAATAAGTCTGAAAAAAGACGTGGTAAGGTGCAATTAATTGATGCTACTAATATTTATAGTAAATTGCGCAAGCCATTAGGTAATAAGAAAAACGAGTTCTCACCAGAAAATAGAAAACAAATTACTAAACTGTATACTGATTTTAGTGAAAATGATCTTTCTCAAATTCATGATAATAATGAATTTATCTATCGTGAATACAAGGTGATGCAGCCACTTCAGAGAAATTACGGAATTACTGAAGAACGTATTCAAAATATGCTTCAGAATAAGTCTGTTAAGAATTTCTACGATGAGACTAAGGTAACAGAATTGGAGAATTCAGAAACTAAGCTTAATTCTACGAACAGTAAAAAACTTGCGAAGTATCATAATAACAAAGCTGCTTATGATGAAATGTTGTCGGTATTAAGAGACCATATCTCAGATCAATTATGGATGTCACCTGAAGCTTTTGAACCTATATTAGAAAAAATATTAGATGGAATAATTGATAAAAAGTTGTTTAATAAAGTGATGGATGGCCTGTCTAAAATGGATAAGAAAGCTGAAGTTCAACACGATCGTAAAGGCAATATTATTTACGATAAAGATACTTCTGATACGGAGATTGTTAATATTGATGAAAATATTGATGATTATATGAAGAAAGAAGTATTACCCTTTGTTCCGGATGCTGAGGCTTTCTTTGAAGAAGATCTGGGTAAAAAGAAACCAGTTATTAAGACAGGTGCAGAAATTCCGTTCACTAGATACTTTTATAAGTATCAAAAACCAAAAAGTAGTCAGAAACTAGCTGAAGAAATTGGAAAGCTAGAAAAGTCTATTTCTCAAAATATGAGTGAGTTGTTTGACGGTGAGTAATATGACAAGAAAAATGAAAGATAGTGGAATTGAATGGATTGGTGAAATTCCAGAAGAGTGGGATCTGGTTAAGGGAAAATATCTCTTTAAGTTGCGTACTACCAAGGGAAATACTAAAAATGTTCAATTATTATCACCTACGCAAAACTTTGGTGTTATTCCGCAAGAATTATATGAAAAACTAACTGGTATGAGACCAGTTAAATTGAAATCTGATGCTGATTTACAACAAATGCGAACGATTTATAAAGGAGACTATTGTATTAGTCTTAGAAGTTTTCAAGGTGGATTCGAATATTCCAAATATGATGGGATAGTTTCTCCAGCATATCAAGTTTTCTATCCATATAAAAAAATAAGTTCTACTTACTATAGATATCTTTTCAAGGATAGTTCATTTATTCAAAAGATAAATTCGTTTACTATGTCTCTTAGAGATGGTAAAAACATAGCTTTTTCCGATTTTGGAAATATAGATATTCCATTCCCCACTTTTGTAGAACAAAACAAGATTGCCAAATTCTTAAACAAAAAAGTTTCTGAAATTAATCAAACATCTCAAGCTATTCAGCAAGAAATAGATGCGCTAGAAGAATATCGTAAATCACTTATTACAGAAACTGTTACTAAAGGACTTGATAAAAATGTTCCGATGAAAGATAGCGGAATTGAATGGATTGGTGAAATTCCAGAAAACTGGAAAGTGGAAAAACTGAAGTATCTTGTGGAAACGAGAGAGAGTAAAATTTTATTGTCAGATGTTCAATATAGTTATATTGGGTTGGAGAATATAGAAAAGAATACAGGAAAGTATATTTCCACTGATTCTACTTATGAGAATCAATACTATAATTTTTGTGAAAAAGGAGATATTTTATACAGTAAATTAAGACCAAATTTATCTAAGGCAATAATTGCACCTTTTGCTGCATGCTGTACGGGAGAATTTGAAGTTATTAAATCTACTAAATTACATAAAAAATATATTTTGTATTACTTGCTGTCTAATTATGTAACCGACGCTACAAATGCTGCTATTTATGGAACTAAGATGCCTAGAGTTAGTTGGAATTATGTTAAGAACTTAAGAGTTGTTTTTCCTAACCAAAGTGAAGATCAAATTAAGATTGTCAATTATCTAGACAAAAAATTAACAATTATTGATCAGATTGTCAGACAAAAACAACAGCAATTAAACCATTTGGATAAATACAAGCAGTCTATAATCTACGAATATGTGACTGGAAAGAAACAAGTTCCAGAAAAAGAAGGTGTAAAGAATGCGCAGTAGCAAAAGTTCTATAAATGAACGCTATGAGTATCAGCAATACATCATTAAACAACTAGAAAAAGATGGCTATGTCGAAAGAGATAGTAAGCACTTTGACAAGTATTCCGCCATGGACCCAGATCTACTATTAAAATTTCTTACTCAGACTCAACCTAAGGTTATGTCTGAATTGAAGAAGATGTATGGGGCTGATTTAAAAACTTTCATCGTTAATAGTATCAATAAAGCTGCTACTGATAAGAATAATAGTATTCTTAATTTACTAAAAAATGGTGTCTACGTTGATAATAATCCTAACCATAAATTGAAACTACTCTATAATAAGCCAGCTACAGACTACAATCCAGATTTAATAAAGAAATATAAAGCTAATATCTTTTCTGTTATGCAGGAAGTATGGGTTGATAAGGACAACAAAGAAAGAGTAGATCTAGTTATCTTTATTAATGGTATTGCGATTATAAGTATAGAGCTTAAAAGTAACACTCAGGGTCAAAACTTTAAGGATGCTATTAAGCAATACAAGAAAGAACGCAATCCTAAAAATAGAATCTTTTTATTTAATCTTGTAAACTTTGCAATGGATTTAGAACAAGTTTACATGACTACTAAGTTAGATAAAGATAAAACATACTTTATACCTTTCAACAGAGGAAAAGGCCACGGCGTAGATTCAGGTGCGGGTAACCCTATTGATAAGGATGGCTTTGGTGTTAGATATATGTGGGAAGATATCTTAACAAAAAATACTCTGCTAGAGTTGATTGAAAAGTTTATCTTTATTCAAAAAAAAGAAGATAAGGATAGTAGAAGTAACTATTCCCAAAAAAAGTATAAAGAACAGATTATTTTCCCACGCTATCACCAACTTGATGCCATTCGTAAAATTTTAGCAGATTTAAAGATAAATCATACTTCTCAAAATTATCTAATTGAACACTCTGCGGGTTCTGGAAAGACAAATACTATTGCTTGGTTAGCCAGTCGCTTAGTTTCTTTACATGATGACGAGAACAATAATATTTTCGATAATATTATTGTTATGACCGACCGAGTAGTTGTAGATCGGCAATTACAAAATGCAATTTTACGTTTAAAAGAAGCTGCAGGAGTTGTCAAAGTAATGGATGATAAATGTACATCAGCTGATTTGGCTGCAGCACTTTCCAGCAATACTAAAATTGTAGTCACTACCATTCAAAAATTTCCGTATGTACTTGATATTATCAAAGATAATGGAAGTAATGGACCAATATTAAAAGGTAAAAAGTTTGCGGTAATAATTGATGAAGCTCATTCTTCAACAGCAGGTAAAAATATGCTTGCTGTTTCTCAGACACTTTCAGAGAGTGGCGAAAGTGATGAAGATGTTCAAGATATCTTGACTAATCAAATTCAAAAATCTGGTAAGCAACCAAATGTAAGTATGTTTGCCTTTACTGCTACCCCGAAGGAAACTACTTTAAGACTTTTTGGTAGACCGGATAAGAATGGAGATTATGTTGCTTTTCATTTGTATAGTATGAAGCAAGCAATTGAAGAAGGTTTTATATTAGATGTTTTAGCTAATTATACGACTTATAAAACAATCTATAAGTTAAATAAAAATATTGTGGATGATCCTACAATCCCTGCAAATGATGCCAAAAGGCAAATTGCACGTTATATTGATTTGCATGACGATAATATAACTCAAAGGACTAAAATCATAATTGAACATTTTATACAAAATGTTCAAAAAGAGCTAATTAATAAAAATACTAATATGAGTGAAGCAAAAGCAATGGTTGTTACCGCTTCTCGTCAAGCTGCAGTGAAATATAAACAGGCATTTGACAAATATATAAGAGAACATAGAATCAACAATATTAAAACATTAGTTGCCTTTTCAGGAACTGTAACCATAGATGGACACGATTACACTGAAGCATCTATTAATGGCTTTAGTGAAGAAAATACAGCAAAAGAGTTTGATCAACCTACTTATCAAATTCTAATTGTGGCTAATAAATATCAGGTAGGTTTTGATCAGCCTAAATTAGTTGCTATGTATATTATGAAAAAGCTTCATGGAGTAAACGCAGTTCAAACTTTATCTAGATTAAATCGTGTTTATTATCCTTATAAGAAAATCCCGGTAGTAATTGACTTTGTTAATGATTATAAGGATATAGAAAAGGATTTTAGACCATTTTATACCGCAACGATATTAGCGAATACGATCAACCCGCAAACAATTTATCGTCTTAATGAAAAAATTGATGGATATTATATTTTAGATCCGTTAGATATTGATAATGCCAATCAAATATTATTGAAGGGACAAAAGAATTTTAGAGATAAACAGCATCTTGCTTTTTATGGGCAAAAAGTTCAGTCTGCTCTCACTAAAGGCAATCTCTCTGTCACTGATCAGAAGGACTTTGTTAAACTTTTGCGGCATTTTTGTAGATATTATGAGTTCCTACTACAAATTTCTATGTTAGAAGATCTTGAGCTCCAGAAGAAATATAATTTTATAGTTTATGTTTTAAACTATATCGACGTTGGAGATGATGTATCTTATGACTTAACTGGTAAACTAAGCGCAACTGATTTTATTCAAGAAAATACTGGTCATTATGAAGTAAAACATAAAATATCAGATCCAATAGTTAAGTTACCGGTTGTAGAGGATACAAGTTTTACGGAACCAACTAAGAAACGATTATCTGAGATTATTGAGGAAATTAATAGTAAAACAGGTGCTAATTTTGATAAAGACGTTGTGACAAAATCATTAATGCAAGTCAAAGACATCATGTTAAAGAATCAGGATCTTAAAGAAAGTGCAAAGAATAATAGTGCGACTGATTTTGAATTAGCATATAATGAAAAAACTGATGATGCCTTAATTAAAGGTATTTCTCAAAATAAAACTTTCTTTACATACTTACTAAATACACCTGAAGTTAAAAAAGAAGTCTTGGGAATTTTTGCGGCTGAAGTATATAAAGCACTAAAAGAATCTTAGATATGAATAAAAAATGAGCAATAATTTTCTATATACACTGTAGGGAAATTATTACTCATTTTATTTATATTTAGTTAAATCACGAGGGATAAGAAAGAGAGAAACTAAAAAATTCTAGATGAATTTTAAAATCCATCTAAAATCATCTCTTGTTCGACGAATTTCTCGAAGTAGGGTAACAAAAAGCTAACATAGCCATAACCATTCGGTTTAATAATTTAGTCATCAATTAATTTCCGGCGGTATACAGCAATGTAATTAGGTCCTTTTTCCATAAGATTACCAATAACCTGACTTTTAGCCTTGTGTTGCTTAGATTTAACCATAGCTTGTACGAATTCTTTTTCACGTTCAGACATGTCACTATAAACTTTGAAGTAAACATTTCTATTTAATTCACTAATATAGATGTCTAAGATGTTGGTTATATCAGATATAGAAATCGTCTTATTGGAGGAATGAATGATTTCTTCCCACAAATGATAGCCCAATAATTGAAAAGCATAAGCAAATCCTTGAGTTTGTTTAGTCATATATAAAAGAGTTTCAGTACAAAACGTATAGCCAGCTTTACTAAAAATGTACTGATAACTATTTTTTATACTTTCAATGTCTAAAGGATTCAAAACGATTCGATTGGCACGCAATAAAAAGGTAAGAACATCATCATTTTGGATTTCTGAAACATTTTCCGGTAAACCTGCCATAAGTAAAGAAACATTAAGATTGGTTCGAATAATAATTTGATAACAACTAGCAAACTTTTTTAATAATGGTGTTAAATGTACTTCGTCAGTGTTAATTAAAACATGAAACCCTTTTTTCGTTAATTTCTCTAAGGCATCTTGGAATAACAATTGAAAATTAGATTCAGTCTGTTGATGGAAAATAGCACTCCTATCAAGCCCAAAGAAGTTCATCTTTAGGTCGATGTTTTTTATAATCTTTAAGTTAAGAAGATGTCTTTGTAATTGATTTATTAGGGAGAGTAAGAGATCATCATCTAGAACTAAATTAATTACTAACCAATTTTTATCTTTACTTATTAAATTAGAAACTTCTGTCATCAATG
>CANRQR010000047.1 GCA_947641735.1 uncultured Lactobacillus sp. | reverse complement strand
CTAACATCGTCACATTGTCTGAATATTGCCAAACATGCACATGGTGAATGTTATTTACATGTGGACAAGATAAAACTAATTCATTTATCTTATTTAAGTCAATGCTAGGATTCGTTTCCATTAAAATATTAGCTGCTTTAATAGTAACTTCATAAGCTTCTTTAAGTAAAAAGACGGAAGCTGCTATCGTTAAGACTGGATCGACCCAGTAAATTTTCCAAATTGAAATCACAATCGCTCCAATAACAACTGCTACACTAGTTATTGCATCTGAAAGCATATTTAAAAATGTAGCTTTTGCATTAAGACTCGTCTTAGCTTCCTTCATGACTACTAGCATTGAAATTAAATTAGCAGCTAACCCAATTAAAGAAACAATTAACATGATTTTTCCTTTAATTGGTTCAGGATGACTAAATCGTTGAATTCCTTCGATAAATAAATAAATACTGATTACTATTAAAATTATCCCATTAGTAAAAGCTGCTAGTATTTCCGCTCGATCATAGCCAAAAGTCTTGCTATTATTTCGCTTCCTCTTAGCAATTAAATTGGCCACAAAGGCCAAAATAATTGATCCAACATCGCTTAAATTATGTACGGCATCCGAAAGCAGAGCAAGTGAGCCTGAAACGGCTCCACCGATAAATTCCGCAATTGTAATAATAATATTTAATAAAGTTACCCAAAAGTAACGTAGTGATGATTTATCCTTCATATTTTTTCTCCATAAATATATCGAATTTGGTATACTTATTGCAGAAAGTATAATATTCCATTTTTGATATATTGTCAATGAGGTTTTAAATAATGACACAATTAGATACAAATCTAGTTAATGAAGCAGCTAAAATCTATAAAGTTTTAAGCAATAGTAGACGAATTTCAATTTTATTTTTTTTACGGAATGCTTCAAAAGAAGTCGATGTCTCAACAATTGCTACTACTCTCACCCTTGCGCAACCGGTAGTATCAAAACAATTAGGCATTTTAGAAAAATACAATTTGGTTAAACATCATAAACATGGAACTCATGTCTTTTATTTTTTAAATGACCCTGATGTTTTATCAATGATTGATGCCATGATTGAGCACGTAGAACATACCGCAAAAGAACATCCCACAAATTTATACTAAAAAAGATGCAACTTGATAGCTGCATCTTATAAATTTGGAATATCAGTGTTTTTTACACCATAATTAATTATTTTAAATTTTCCATTATTATCAATTATTCCACGCGTTACGCTACCATTATCTGGAAAAGGAATATCGTGATCATGCGTGGTTCGGTCCCAGTATTTAATTCCCAAGGTTTTAATAAAATCTCCATGAGACACAATTAAAACTCTTCCTAGTCCTTTTGTTTCTTCAGCTAGTTGACTAACTGCTTGATCCATTCGATTATCAAGAGCTTCTGCATCTTCTGCTAAATGACGTGGATCAGCCTTCTTAGTTGCTTCACGAAAGTCATGAATCCCTAATGTTTGAATAATTTTTACCACATCATTTGTTGGTTTCATCCCTCCAGCTACAGCAACTTTTTCCCAAGTTTCGTCAATATCGTCACCTTCAAAAGTACCAAAGAATACTTCACGAAAAGCTGGAAGTTTTTTTATTTTACCAATCTCAGAAACTTCATTTGTATCAGCAATTAAGTGAACTGTATCAATGGCTCGCTTTAAGTCAGAACTATACATTTTATCAAAATGAACCTGAGATAAATTAGATGCTGTTACTTTTAGGTCATTAATTCCTTTTACAGTTAGTGGAGAATCAGCCCATCCTTGAACTTTATTCAACTGATTAAACATTGTTTCCCCATGTCTTACTAAATAAACTTCAGTAGCCATTTTTACCCTCTTTTCTTAAATTGTTTCACAAATTTTCTTTCAATTATCTCAATGTTAACAGAATATTGCGTTAATTCAAGTATTTTTAAAAGCAACCCTATATTTAGTGTTTCACAAAATTCTTAGTACAACATATCTTAGTTTTATCTATAGTTATATACGCAATTTTAAGTTTATTTTTTTAATCTTTAAATTAAAAAATACTATTTTAATGGGTTAAAATAAAGATTGCATAGTGCTTAATAAAAAGGAGGACTTTTTTATGACAAAAGTTGCTGTTGTCTTCGCAGATGGCTGTGAAGAAGTTGAAGGGCTTAGTGTCGTTGATGTACTACGTCGCTTAGATATTGATTGTGACATGGTCGGTCTTGATAAAAAAGAAATTAACGGAGACCATCATATCTTACTAACCTGTGATAAAGTTGTGGATGATTCACTTTTAGAGTATGACTTAGTGGCTTTTCCAGGTGGAAGAACTGGAGCGTTAAACCTTAGAAACAATGAAAAACTAGCTAAGCTTATGATTCAAAGAAATAAAGAAGGCAAATGGGATGCAGCAATGTGTGCCGCTCCAATTGCTTTAGGTCACTACGGCTTGCTAGAAGGAGCTAACTACACCTGTTATCCCGGGTTTGAAAAGGAAATCGAAAAAGAATGTCCAAATGGTCAGTTTAGTACTGATATTACTGTTGTGGATAAAGAACATAAAATCATTACTAGTCGTGGACCAGCTACAGCCTGGGCCTATGCTTATACAATTGCCCGCACCTTAGGTTATGACACCAAAGAATTAGAAAAAGCAATGCTTTATGACTATCTAGCTAAAAACATTACTCAAAGTCTGTAATTAAAAATTTAATATCGAAAAAAGAGATCAGGTGCCATATCTGATCTCTTTTTTCGTATATAACAGCTAAAATAAGCAAATAGCTTTTAATCTATCCCTTAAATTAAAAGCTTGTGTAGTTAATAGCAAGCTTACGGTCTTGTCTCAGCACTGCACTACACTTAATTACAATTAATTTTTCTCTAAGCACTTACTATATTTATTATAACATCTTTTATTTTAGATTAAACTAATTTATTTTATAAACGTGCAATTTGATAGCCATTTCTTAAAAAATGTTCCATTTCCTCTGGTTCTCTACCAGTTAAGCGATGAAAATCATCAGATGTTCCACTAAGAAGTCCTTTCGCTCCTCCGGCGTACATTGATGCAAGTTCTTTTCCGTCACCTTCAGCGGCATAAATCTTTGCAAATTCATCAGTTGTTACAGGTGCATAGCCAATTTTATGGTCAGTGATCCGAGACATAATGTATGATAGCTCAACCATGTTATAATTTTTGTCCATACTTAATAGATATGTTTGGCCTTGATCGCGCATTACTGGCTGCATAGCCAAACAAGCAATTGCATGAGCACTATCATTTCTTGTAATAAAGGATAGTGGTTCTGCCCCAACTGGATAAATAATATTTTTTCGTTTAATTAGTTCTTCTAGATATGGAACCAGTGGATCCGCATACAAACTATTTTTTATAATACTGTATTCAATTCCTGAGCTAGCAAGTCTTCTTGGTACATATGCATAAAATGGAGACATTACAAATGGATTATTTTCTTGATCTGCAAAAAAACTTACAAAAATTAATTTAATTTTTGCCTTTTTTACCACTTGAAGTACATTCTCAAATTCTGTAATTCTTTTTTGTAAATTATAAGTAATGCTTGGAATGTAAATGACAAGATCAATTCCGTCAACAGCTTTTTCTAACGTATCCAAATCAAAATAGTCTAGTTTTACTTTTTCCACAGCTAAGTCACTAAACTTATCAGCCTTTTTTAAATTATGAATTCCAACTCGGATGTTATTTTCCGAAGTCATTGTTCTAAGCCAACGAGTAACTTTTTCTCCTAAATTGCCCGTTGCTCCTGTAATTAAGTATTTCATATAAATAATATATAACCTTTCTTAAGATTAACTTTCTATATTATTATAGTTCAAAACCTTTAGAAATCCTTAATGTTAGTTTAAATATACGGTTTTAGTTATTAAGTTATTACGTCGTTTAATACTTTTCAATTTTTAGAATTAAAAGCAATAATTTGATAGTCTACTTTATCGCCATTAAAGTTAAATTTGGCAACAAAGGGCATAATCGGTTGAATTTTTGAAAAAGCAGGATATTCAAAACTACTATCAAAATAATTAATTATTGTTCCAATGGCTGTTCCATGACTACCAATAATTATATTTTTATCCGGATAATCAGTTAAAAGATTTTTTAACGCGTTTATATTTCTTTTTTGAACATCATTCAAAGATTCACCATTTTCTAACTTATAGTCAAAATCAAACCACTGTTTTTGACAATATTCATGAAAATTAGAAATCCACTCATCGCCAATTTTACGTTCACAAAATTCCGAAATTTGGTTAATTTTTAAATTTCTACTTTTAGCAACTGGCTCAATAGTCCTAATTGCTCTTCTAAAAGGACTTGAAAATGCCACGTCTAATTTCTTATTTTTAAAGTAATCAATTAAAAATTTTCGATCCTCTATCCCTTTTGGGGTTAAATCTCTTGTCAAATCATTATGATTGCTTAAATCTGGTTCAGCGTGTCTTACAAAATAGACTGTTGTCATTATATTTTTCCCTATCTAAAATTTTCATAGTCTAATCTCTCTATCAAACAAATTCCGCATATTTTCATTAAAATTATGAGCAATAAAAACAATTGTTGCCTCAGTTTGCAATAATTTCTTTAAAATCTTAAAAGTAGCCTGTTGATCAATAGCACTTGTCCCTTCATCAATTAAAATTATTTTACTGTCATGAATTTGTGCACGGGCCATAACGATCTTTTGTCTTTGTCCACCAGAAATATTTAATTTGTTTAAGTTTAACGGAGAATTTACGCCATCTTTAAACTTTTTCATGTCATCATCTAAGTTGACATCCCTTACTGCCAATTTTACTCGATTATCAAGCTGACTATTAAACATCGTAATATTTTGTTTAATTGTCCCAGGAAAAAGATTAGGTTCTTGTGGGATATAGCCAATTTTAGACATATCAGGTGTAATAGGATTGCCAGCCCGGTCTTCAAATTCTATCGTTCCATAACTAGGTTTAATAATTCCTAATAGTAATTTAAACAAGGTTGTCTTCCCAGATCCCGAATCACCAGTTAAGAGAATTTTTTCACCCTCTTTTATATTTATGTCCGGATACTTCAACATTTCACCATTAGGAAATTTTAGAGATAATGAATTAGTTTTAATTACGGAAGGAATACTGGTCTCTTTTTTATTGGCCGATTCAAGTCGTGCTGTATCTTCACTAATTTTATTCATTAATGGTTTTGAAGAACGCATCATTGTCAGTCCTTCAATAGTTTCTTGCATTCCAAAAGCCACATTATCTGCAAAATTTTGTACTGATAAAATCGCACCAAAAATGACTAACTTTTGTTCAACTAATACACCAGTAAATCCTAATAATAGAATTGTCGAAATCAAAGCACTAAAGCCATTTAAGATACTTAATATCTGTTCTTGAACAGTTTGATTAATATTTGCTTTTTCTAGTTTCCTTGATGCTTTGCTCTGCACTTCTAATAATTTATTACCTGCAAAGTATCTTTTTAATTCACTTAAACCAGAAAACCATTTACTCAATATATCAAGATATTCTTTATTCTTATCGGAAACGTTAATTGTAGCTTTCTCTATTTTTTTACTAATTAGTTTAGGTAAAAAATATGAAATAGTATCTACAACTAAACTTAATGCAAAAATTGACCAATGGATTGTTAATAACGCAATCAAAGAGGTTATTAACATCGATCCATAAAAAGGAACAGTTACATACCACTCAAAAAAGTTATTTTTTACAATGTTGAAATCATTAGTTAGTCTATTTTGAAAGGCGGCTACTTCATGAAATTTTTGATCTTTAAAATAATGCTCGGCTATTTCATCGCGTAATTTCTTGAAATATTCTTCTTCTTGAACATTATTTAAATATTGAACAAAATAAATCACTGATTGAGCAAAGAACCAGCATAGAGCCATTAAGCCAGTTGTAACTATAACCTCATTCCAATTTTCCTCTTTAATATAGGTCAGCCAATACATCTGTATATAGCCAGCCAGAATGCCGCTCATCCCTGATAAAATTGATAAAATAGTAATCCAAAAGAAACGAGTCCTATTAGTATTAATAAATCCCCGAAAAGACATTTAATTCACCTCTTTATTCAAATGAATCTCTCGATCAAACATATTAATCGACTTTTGCGAAAGATTATGAGCAATCATAATAATGGTTTGTTTTGACTTCAACAATTCTTTTAAAATCAATAAAGTTGCCTTACTATCAATAGCACTTGTCCCTTCATCAATTAATAGCAAGCTACTATGATGAATGTTAGCTCGAGCTAAAACTATTTTTTGTTTTTGACCACCAGATAGGTTTTCAGAGTCTAAGTTAATTAAAGTTTCTAATCCCTTGGGAAACTTTTCAATATCAGTAGAAAGATTTACCTTCTGGATCGCCTTATTAACTTTCTTATCTAACTTGGAATCAAACATTGTAATATTATTTTTGATAGTATCGGGAAAAAGCGTATTATCTTGTGCAAGATATCCTATCTCTTCTGGATTCGGTATAAATACTTTTCCTCCTTTATCTTTATAGCTAACTTTACCCATTTTAGGTGTAACTTCACCTAGTAAAACTTTAAATAAAGTTGATTTTCCACTACCACTATCTCCAGTTAAAAGTATCTTTTCCCCTTTGTTAACGACTATATGTGGATAAGAAATCCTTTCTCCATTTGGATAAGAGACTTGAAGATCATTAATTTCAATCTGGTTAATTCTTTTATCAGAATGGTCTTTTATATTAAATTGCACTGATTCTTGCAAGTTAAGAATCTTATGGCGCACTTTCTTAGAAGATTTAATTTGGTTGAGGCTTTCTGCTAAATAGGTAACAGCATTCATAATTTGATTTGCAAAAATTCCAGAAGTGATTATGGCACCAAAGACAATCTGTCCTGTCGCATACAAATATATTGAAAGTGCTAATAACAAAATAATACCTATTAAAGATACTAGCGACGTAAGTGCAGTCGCCAAATTTCCCCAGAAACAATCATTAATTGTAGCTGCTTTTAATTCCGAAGTTGATTTTTTTATTGCACGTTCATAGCTACCAAAACTGGCATATCTTCTTAATTCATCTAATCCTCGAGCCCATTTCTCTACTGTATCAAGCAGATATTCATTTTTTTGAGTAACCTCAAAAGTAGCTGAAGACGTCATTTTCTCAAAAAGTTTCGGTAAATAAAGACCAACAAAAGACAGTAACAAAGTTAAAACAACTAAACTCCAATTAAAGGTAAATAAGACTCCTAGAGAAAAAGTAATAGTTAATATCCTGCGCCATAAAATGAGTAAAGGATTGGTATATTTATTAGTTAATTCCTGAATATTCGAATTTAGATTATTTTGAATTTCAGACACATTTTCATCGTCATTAACAAATAGATATCTAGTAATATTATTCCGAATCTGATGAATATAGTCCTGAATTTGATGAGCATATAGAACATTACCAAGGGAAGTTAAAATTGTACTTATAAATTGCAAGCTAGCTGATAAAGTAATAAATATTAAAAATAAATTTAATTTATTTTTCTTTATATAATTAAATGCAGGCGTCATTAAATATGTAACACTTGTTGCACTGGCTGTCTCTAGGATTAATAAGATACAAATACTAATGAATCTTATTTTATTTGTATTAAAAATACCTTTAATGTTCATTTGTACTGCTCCCAAATATTAAGATAAGTTTAATATTATTACTATTTTATGAAATATTCAATCTATCTTTTTGTTTCTTATTAAATTTAGATAGAATAAAAGACCCAAAAGTACCTCACTTTTAGGTCTTACTTCACAGCTATCTATGATTTTGATCTGTCTTCTCTCAATTTAAAATACTTCCATTGATTGGTAATGGCATCCACTAAGGATAATCCAAAGCCAACTCTAACGAATGTGCGCAACCATGACCACGGTATCATATTAGAAAATATCGAAGCTATCAACAGTACTAAACAGACACTATAAGCAACATATAGATCCTCTTTCAGATCTTTTTTATTAAGATTAGATTATACTTTAAATAATTTAATCTTAAAATCCCCAATTAAAATCATTCTATTTTTCCACATCTAAATTACTAACCTTATCAATATTCTTAAATTTGGATATTAGTTTCCCTCGTCATTGTTCTCAGTCAATGAATAACCTATTCTTTCAATTACTACATCTCAATTATAAAGATAAACTATTATCTTCTAGTTCTTTTATAGCCCCTACTCGAGCTTCAAAGAAAAAATTTGCTATTTGGAGAGCCGAGTATTTCGGATGTTTTCTCCAGTACTGAATTACTCCTATCAATGCAGAAATACTGTAATAAGAAAACATTTCCTGTTTATCTTTAGGCATATGAAGAAGCGTATAAGGATGAGACTTTATCTCTAAGTTAATCAAGTAGGTCATAAGCTTGTTAGTAAAACCCAAATTTGCATTTGTACCCATCAAAATATGAAGCAAGGAGAAGTTTTCTTGAAAAACTTTTAAAAAATCTGTTAGTGCTGTTAAGTCAGGAGATTCAGTTGGACTTTGAGTTTTTAGCTGGAGATTAAGGATCATTTTAGAATGTGGAACGTCAAGCTTATGAAGGAATTTTTCTTCGATCTTTTCTAATATGTCCCATTTATCATTATAATGACGATATATCGTGACACGATTTACATTTGCTTTCTGAGCAATTTCCTTTATAGTTACCTGATTAATATCCTTTACTTGTAAAAGCGATAATAAAGCAT
>CANRQR010000046.1 GCA_947641735.1 uncultured Lactobacillus sp. | reverse complement strand
ATTTAATTAATAATTTAATTGTTCAGATTTATCATTTTTCATTCTTATTTTAATTAAGATTTAAGTCTTAAAATTCGGATATAAAAAAATTGTGTTAAGTATAATCACTTAACACAATTTTTAATTATTTTTTCAATTCTGGGGCATCTGTCTTAAAATCACTTTGAGTTGTCTTTTTGCCATTCTGATACCAGACACTATTCTTACTCTTCTTCTCAGCCTTTTTCAATCGTTTTAATGAATCAGATTTCTTATATGAATAATTCTTTCTCTTCACATATTCAAATCCATCTGGCTTATAGAAGCGCAAAAGATTTCCTGTAATTACTCGGTCTGATAAGGAGAGCTCGGTCGTTACTGTATTAGAAATGGATGCTAATTGGGCCTTTACTTTCTTGCTTGGATGAGTTATTCGCTTTCCTGATTGCGTGTAGTAATAACTTCCTTCTACTTTACTATATTTTGGAGTAATAAAGTCACCATTTCGCTGGGCAACAATCTGTGGAGCATTTTTAGCCAAAAGACTATGTCCAAACTGAATCATATTTTGGTCATTAATTCCTAATAAATTAAATAAGGTTGGTCTAACGTCAATCTCGCCACCATAGGTATGATTAATACCACCCTTAAGTCCAGGCATGTGGAACATTAATGGTACCCGTTGGAATTGGAGATTATCAAAATTATTAAAGCTATCTTTATCCAATAATTGGGCAGACGCCTTATGGTGATTTCCAGAAATTCCGTAGTGATCTCCATAAAGCATAATTAGAGTATTCTTCTCTAAACCAGATTTCTTCAGATAGCTCATCAATTCTCCAATTGCTTGATCAAGATAATGAGCAGTTTGAACATATCCATCTACTGTTTTATCACCCGTATCAGTTTTATCAATGGATTGATTTTTTTTATCTAAATCATATGGATAGTGGTTCGTTACCGTAATCATCTTTAAATAAAATGGCTGTGGTAAGTGCTCCATATATTTAATCGACTGATCAAAGAAAAGCTTATCTTTAATTCCATATCCTAAGTAATATCCCTTTTTATTTTGATAATAAGATAAAGGCATGAAATAATCGTAGCCAAAAGACTTATAAGCATTATCACGATTCCAGAATGAACCTGCCCCACCATGCATAACTGCACTAGTGTAGCCAGCCTTTTGACCTAGTATAGCTGGAGCACTTTCAAAAGTGTTAGATGTTCCATAACTTGACATAGCAGATCCGGATTGTAAACCAAAAATAGAGTTTTCTAGCATCATTTCAGCATCGGAAGTCTTACCCTGTCCTACTTGATTAAAGAAATTATCAAAACTAATAGTATCGTTAGCATGATACAACTTATTCAAATTAGGTGTAACTTCTTTTCCATGCCACTTATAGTCAATTAAAAATTGCTGGAAACTCTCTAAGTGGATTACCAATACATTCTTATTCTTTGCCACGCCATAATATTCCGGATTAGGTGCAATATAATTTTTCTTGATATAAGACTGAACAGTTTTTAGATCACTATGGTTTGCTTTAGCCATAATTGCATTATTTTGAGCAGTTTTTACTCCGTCGTATACTGCAAAAGCATTCAATCCTAAATATTTAACAATATAGTTATTATCAAAAGTTCTAGTTAATAAACCAGGACGATCCTTTTGTGCCATAGTTAAATTAGTACCAATCAGTACTACAGCTAAGCCTTCAATTAAAAGTGAAACCTTTAATTTTAGACGTCGAACATCAATTTTAAAAACTTTAAAAGCTATTAGTAGAACAATGATAACTACATCTAAAAATACTAAAAAATCTGTTCCTTTTGTGATGCCCGCAATACTTTTTCCTAAATTATCAGAAGTAGATCCGGATGTTTTAATGATAGAAGTAGATAAAAAATCAGAAAATTCTCGATAATATAATATATTTGAAAATAGCCAAAGAGATAAAAGAAAATCAATTATGACCATAATCCAGTAGGATTTCCTACCCTTAAAAAATAAACCAATTCCAATTAATAAAATAGCAGTTGGCAGTGGATTTATCAGTAGCAAAAAATTTTGCATTGAGCCCACTACACCTAAATTAAACTTTGTTATATAGGTTAAATATGTTTTTATCCAAAAAAATACAACAACTACAGTGAAAAAGCCTAATTTAGTTTTAGTTAACCAATTGTATGATGCTTTTAGGCGTCCCATCTAAGTCCTCCTCAACTTTGTTCTTTCATGATATTACTACTAAAAAATAGTTTTGATAAATTAAAATAGTAAATTTAAGGAATTTTAATGACTTTTTACTTTCTTAGGCTTGAATAACCAACCAAATATTCCTAAAATCATCCCAAAAAAGTAAGTGGTAAAGCGCCACAAAAACATTCCTAGAGTTAACAAGATATTTGAATGAATAAAAGTAGAAAATAAAGTTTGAAAACTAAACTCCGCTCCACCAGACGCTCCTGGAATTGGAACAATTGCCATGAACATAATAATCATAATATTCATTTGCGTAACTTCTAGCCAAGACGGAGTTAAGTTCAAAGCTAATAAAATCAAATACGGAATTGAATAGAAACATAGCAATTGCCCAACGGTTAAAATACTCGCTCCAAGTAGCTTCTTCTTTTCACGCTTTAGATGTTGACCTTCTGCATAAAAAGTTTCAATTTTCTCCATAATATTCTTACGCCATTTTTCAACAGTATTTTTATTTATAAACTTTTCTAATATATTCATCAGCCAGTTTGTTGTATTTTTAGTCCAATGATAGGCAAACATAATGGCTAAGAGAAAGATTATTGAACTAACATGAAGTACAAAACCAAACAAAATAAATAAGGCTAAGCCGGAAAATTTAGTTACTACCATATGAAATCCAAAAATAATTGTTGAAACATACGCAAATAAAACACAAATTTGATAAATTATAAATTTCATTAGCAAAATAGAGGTTGCTCTCCCGCCCTCTATTCCCATTTGAATCATAGCTACTAATTGAGAGGGCTGCCCTCCAGTAGACAAAGGTGTTATGGCATTAAAAAGAGCCTGAATAATTGGAATTCTAAAGAAGGACCACGCAGATCTATGTACTTCGCCTTTTTTATGTTCCAAAATCCAAATAATTGCAGCTTCACAAACATAAGACAGAATCATTACAAATAAAACTAGCAATAAAAAAGTTATATTTAACTTCTTACCTGCTGCCCATAATTCTTTAATGGGCGTTTTTCTTAATTCCTGCCAAATAACGAAACCACTAATTAAAAGAACAACCAGCATCCCTATAAAATGTTTTTTGTTCATTATTTGATTTGTCCTAACTTTCTACCAATTTCATATTGTTCCATGTAAAAGTCATGCCATATTTTAGCAAGATGGTCTTCAGAATATTCTTGACTGGCTTGAGCAGATAAATCTTGATACTTCTTTAATTTTTCAGGATTTGATACTACGGATTTAATTTGAGCGTTTAACTCAGTAAAATCCTTGCCTTTCATATAATACCCGTCAATAATAGCTTGATATAAATCCAAATCACGTAATAAAACAGGAGTATTACATGAAAAAGCTTCTAAAACTGACATTGGAAATAATTCATCGAAAGATGGAAGTAAAAATAAGTCAGCAATGTTTAAATAGCTAACTAATTCTTCTCGTGGCACAATACCAGTAAATTTCAGGTTTTTTGGAGGATTATCAATTAACTTCTTAAAATGAGCATATCCATCCGTCATTTTACCGAATGAGAATCCACCAGCCCAAATAAATTGAATATCTGGATTGGCTTCTGCTAACTTCGCAAAGTCATCCACACCTTTTCTTTCTTGAACTTGTCCATCTCCGACAATTACAAACTTATCTATCGGAATATGCAATTTATTCCTAAAGGCGTTTTTTTGTACTTGACTTTGCTCATAAAATTCACTTTTTGCTACAAAATTAGGAATGTATTTCACTTTTTCTTCGCTTATTCCGTACTTCACTAATTTATCAATAAAGATTGGATTAACTACTACTATCTGATCCATTCTTTTATAAAAATCAATAACGTACTTATAGAAGATACTTTTTGCTGGTTCAGGGAGCTTAACAGATCCTTCTAAGGTTTCCGGCAGAAAATGCACATATCCAATTTTTCTTCCACGACTAGGTAAAAAACTATTAGCAAAATATGTAGGATTTATAGTATGGTAATGCGTTAAATCACTTGCTCCATATTTATTAATAGTTACATAAAAATCTTCTACTAAGCGGGACCTAAGTAAGCGCACTAACTCTTTATACGCAGATCCCACACCCTGTCCCTGAACTGAATCCGCCTGGGAAAACATATTAATTCTAATCATAATTTACCTCAGTTGTTCGTTTATTTTGAATTGCATCTTGATAAAAATCTTCTATTTTATGTGCAAAAGTAGCTGCTGATACATCTACCAATTTATTTTTCTTTATATTTTCAGGAATGGTAAATCGATCTTCTTTTAAATAATCAAGAATCTCATTTTTCATCTCATCCTTTGTTTTAAAGGTGCAGCCTAACTCCTTATTATCAAAAACATTCTCCGTGTAATCGGTACTGTACACTACACTTTTTGTTCCAGCTGCTAATGCCTCAATATAGGTTAAACCTTGCGTTTCAGTATCACTTGCAGATACGAATAAGTCCGCCATACGATAATAATTTCCAACATCACTATGTTCAACACTACCCGCGAAAGTTACATAGTCTTCTAAAGAAAGTCGAGTAACTTGATCTTTTAATGGCTGTACATCAGGACCATCGCCGGCAATTACAAACTTTACGTTAGGCTCTTTTTCTAAAATTTCAGGTAAAACATCTAAAATTTGATCTATTTTCTTTTCAGCTGCTACCCTACTTAGCGTGAGAATAACTTTATCTTTTGAACTAAGCCCCAATTCCTTCCGGACATCTTGACGGGGATTTTCATTGATAGCTGTTAAATCAACTCCTGTTGGAATAATACGCATTGGAATTGTAACTCCATATCGCCTCAATGTTTCTTTTACACGCTGACTTGGTGCAACCACTCCATCCATCTTATGTAGATAGGCCTTCGTAATCTGTTTAACGTGATATGGCTTTAATAGGTGTCCATTTAATACATAATGTAAGTAGTCTTCATACATAGTATGGTAAGTATGAATAGCAGGAATATCTAACGAATGCGCAACGTATTTTCCAATCATACCCATTGCAAACTCGGTTTGAGTATGCACAATGTCTAATTTTACTTCCTTAGCAATTTTCGTTGCCTGAAATAAACCTCTAACTGCAATTCTTCTATCCGTAAAAGAGACAAAAGGTACACTACTAACTCTGAAAATATTTGGCTCAATAGTCCCCTTTCCTAAATGAGGATCAGTTGTAGTAAAAATGAAGACAGAATGTCCATCTGCTTCAAGAGAATTTTTTAAAGTTTGAATTGAAGTTGCGACCCCAGAAAGCTGAGGAAAATAAGTATCGGTAAATAACCCAATATTCATATAAAAATACCTCCATTAAAGAACATTATAAAGTTAGTAGAAAGGAGTTGCAATTTTGGATAAAAAAAAGACGTGAGAATTAACTCACGTCTTTTTGCCAGAATGTCTGAATAAATAGCGGTGATCGGGGTCGAACCGATACGTCCTAGGGGACACCAGATTTTGAGTCTGACGCGTCTGCCAATTCCGCCACACCGCCATAAATGAAATTAATCAGGAAATTCAGGCGAAGGCGGTGATCGGATTTGAACCGATGATTAGGGTTTTGCAGACCCGTGCCTTACCACTTGGCTACACCGCCAACCTCTGATCATTAACAAATTGGGATAGTTGGATTCGAACCAACGCATGATGAAGTCAAAGTCCATTGCCTTACCACTTGGCTATATCCCAATGTTAGGGCGGAATGTGGGGATCGAACCCACGCATGCCGGATCCACAAACCGGTGTGTTAACCACTTCACCAATTCCGCCATAATATTAAAAACAGGGATAGTAGGAATTGAACCCACACTAGCGGTTTTGGAGACCGATGTACTACCTTTATACGATATCCCTATTTAATGGAGGCCAGTGGATTCGAACCACCGAACTCAGAGAGAGCGGTTTTACAGACCGCCGCGTTTAGCCACTTCGCTAGGCCTCCAGAATGGCGCGAGACGGAATCGAACCGCCGACACAAGGAGCTTCAATCCTTTGCTCTACCAACTGAGCTATCGAGCCATTACGGTCCCTACCGGATTCGGACCGGTGATCTCCTCCGTGACAGGGAGGCGTGATAACCCCTACACCAAGGGACCATATTGCGGGAACAGGATTTGAACCTATGACCTTCGGGTTATGAGCCCGACGAGCTACCAGACTGCTCCATCCCGCGATGATTAAGGAGGATGTGGGATTCGGACCCACGCGCGGGCAGAACCCGCCTGACGGTTTTCAAGACCGTTCCCTTCAGCCGGACTTGGGTAATCCTCCAATATACCATCTATAATATGGTAATGACCCGTACGAGATTTGAACTCATGTTACCGCCGTGAAAGGGCGGTGTCTTAACCACTTGACCAACGGGTCATACGTTTTTTAACGTACTTATTAATCATACCTGACTTGGAAAGCTTTGTCAACAAGTTTTTTTAACTTTTTTGACGCTTTGTTTTGTATCACTCTCCGCATCAGCAATAACTATATTACTAAAAACAATCATATGATGCAACCCCTAATTTGTATTTTTTTCATTTTATTGCATTTTTCTATCTTCTACCGCCTACAAAGTGTTACACTGTGCATATATGGAGGTGTTTCTATGTCTCAAAATAAATGCATTATAGATAATGAAAAAAGTAAGAATACGATCAAACTCGCTGATGGAAATTCTATCTGTGAAGATCATGCAAAATTAACACCATGGCAAAAAGAAGAATTAATTGAAAAAGATGCCAATCAAGTAACTGCCTATATCGATAAGTTAACTGATACCTACTTATTTGAACACGAATTACAAGGTATCCACTCTTCTTATAAATCTCTTCTTAATAAAGCCGCTCAAAGTGATTTAATGAAAAACACATCTGCAGAAGATACAATCAAACTTCAAAATTGGATTTTGATTAAACAAAATACTGAAATCATTAACCTTCTAAAAGAATTAAAATCTCAAAACTAATTTTTTTAATTATTTATAGATGCGCACGTTTTTTATAAATGTGCCCTTTTCTATCACAATTCAAGTATTCTCAGCACTTTATTTAGCTAATTAATGGTTGATTATACTAATTTTCTAATTTTCCTTACTTGAATCTTGTTATTGATTTAACTAAAAAATAAAAGTATGTGAAATAAGCCTATGAAAACTTATACTTTTTTTCATAGGTTGCTGTACCTAAGTTGATTATTTGATTTCAGCTAAAGTCTTTTATTTTCTGTGACTACGTTGTAATTATATTTGATAGGATCAATTTTTTTACGTATCAGTTTTTGAACTGATGCAATGGCGATCTTCTTATAGCATTGGCTATTTGAAGATCGTTTTTATTTACTTTTAAACAGTTCGATTATCTTCTTATGCATATTATTTCTTACGATTAGGTAGTCTGCTACGACTATTAACTGCTATAACTTCCTATGTTTAAACAAAAAGACGCTCTAGGTGCCTTACATTCTATAAATCTCTATAAATATTTTAATTCAAATTAATATTAAAGAGACATTTTTTCAGTAAAACTAGGACATCACACTTCTCTAAAAATGCTAACACTAGATTAATTCTCATATGCTACAGAGACACATAATACAAAACAAAGGTTCTATACTTTTTCCTGTTGATGAATATCTATGATATTCTATCGACAGGATTTTTTATTGCATAAAGAAAGAGGCCATCGCCTCCCTTAACTTAAAATCCTTCTTCGACCAATTCAATTAAGTGTATGGAGATTCAAACTATGTCCTCTTTAAATGATTATATTAAATTTACTCTTGATATTGAAGATTAAAACATTATTTTTTCTGATTATTCAAATGAAAATATTAACGGTAAGATTTACAAAATATATTTAGCTGAGCTGATCCGGCCTACTTGTCCTTATTGTCGTTCTACTAATCTTAAGCATAATGGTCATTACGTTTCTAACGTTCATTTCATTACTGCTGATGCTAGTAAGCCTGTTACTATCAGATTAAGAAAACAACGTTTTCTCTGCAATGACTGTTTAAAAAGATCTATGGCTCAATCTAATCTTATTAATAAAGGCTGCTATATCTCTAACACGTCTAAGCGAAAAATACTTTCTGCTCTTACTGAAGATCGTTCAATGACTAGTAATTGCTAGAGAATTATTTCCAAACGCTCAGATTGTTATTGATCGTTTTCATATGGTTCAAATGCTTACTAGATCTTTCAATAGTTTACGTGTTCAAATTATGAAGCAATTTAAAAAGCAAAGCCATGAATATAAGCTTTTAAAGTCTCCTTGGAAGCTTTATCTCATGAAATATGACAAACTTAATAAGACTACTCCCTACTACGATTGGCACTTTAAAGCCTATCTCACTCAGGAACATGTTGTCTTAGACGGCTTAGAGTGCAACAAAGATCTCAAAAATACATATTGGATTATGCAGGACTTTATGGCTGCTATTCAAAACAGATTATTCACTTGCTTAACTCAAAACACACTGTAGGCAAGCAGATGCATCAACCACTACTGACCTTTAAGCATAATTATACCGGTGTCCTAAACGGTATATCTTCTAACTACTCTAATGGTTGTCTTGAAGGTGTCAATCGGAAGATTAAGCAAATTGAGCGGACTGCTTATGGCTATAGAAATTTTAGTCACCTTTTAATTAGAATTAGACTCGAAGAAAATATTGTAAAAGAAAAAGAGCCAAATAACTATTTTCTAGTTGCTTAGCTCTCTTTACAAACTATTCATCAACAGGATTTGACAAATAGCCAAAACAAAAAGCACATTGATATATATCAATGTGCTTTATCAAAGCGGAGATTGAGAGATTCGAACCCTCGCGCCGGTATAAACCGACCTACACCC
>CANRQR010000045.1 GCA_947641735.1 uncultured Lactobacillus sp. | reverse complement strand
ACTTATTGGATTTGCTGCAACCATTGTAGTTCTTGCAATTTCATTTGGTCTTCTAATTTATAGTTTTCTTATTATGCGTGAATTTAAGCATCTAAATAAACAAAACTTTGACATTATGGAGGAGAAAAAGAAATTAAGGTCTGTTATCCAATCCTTTCATCATACTAATGATAAATATTTAGTTTTATCCTGTATCCTAGCAGTCTTAGGTATTATTGGCCCAGTAATTAGTGGACTCAGCAACTCTAACGGCACAGTCTCTCTTATTGCCTGGGGAATAACTTTTTCAATTTTCAGTGGAGCCGCATATTTCTTTATATCTTATATAGTGCAACTTCGTTATCTTTCTCTTTTAGTTAAATACAGAAAGCATCTACCATCTAACTTACACAAGTTATTTGTTTACGGGAGCTGGATCTATATTTTTTGTATTTTAGGTATAGACTACATTGTTAGTAGATTTATTGAACCTGCTTTTAGTTCTACAAATGTTTTTTATTTAGGAATTATAATCTATTGTCTATTTACATATTTTTTTATTAAGGAAAAAGCAGAATAAGTTTAATAGTAAAAGCCCGCGAAATTAATCGCGAGCTTTTTAACTAATCTATATTCTGTTGCAAATAAATTTTCGTTATAATTATATCCGCAGAAAGTTTTATGAGCGGGGGCTGTTTTCCTCCCGGAGGTGAGGCCTATGGTCCGACATCAATTGGAAAGGGTTCAGCCAGATGAGCGTATACGAGGCCATCTCGTTAATGCTGTTGTTTGGTACTTTTGTGTTAGCATTGCTAACATATATCGACAACCACAATAAAAAATGCCGCTCAATATATAACTTTTGACCGAGTTATTGAGTAGGCGTTTGCCAAAACTATAATTTTGTCACCGCTCTTAAAGCGGGCTGCATGGGAGATCTTCGGATCTCCTTTTTCTTTACTTAAATTATAGCATATTTATTAGTAACTTCGACTTTTATTTTGCTCTACTTGGAACTGAAATAGTCGCACTATCAATTATATGACCTTCCATCTCACGCAAAAAGTCGTTTAACCAATAACCTTCTTTTAGATCAAGTTTTGTGTCTAATGCATACACGGTTAAAGTATAATAGTGCGTCTTATCAGGAGGCATCGGACCTGTATAGCCGTCAACTGGGCCAGAATTTTCACCCAAAAACTTGCTAATATTGCTATTATTTCCTTGGACAAAATCAAGGCTGCTATTCTTAAAATGACTAATATTAGCTGGAACATCTCGAACCGGAAGATTGGCAGCTAACCAGTGAATCCAAGTAAATCCACAGACTGGAACTGAATCAAAATCTCTAAAATACACAGCTAAAGTTTTTGCCTTATCAGGCGCATCAGTAATAAAAATTGGAAAAGATCTACTAGGCTTCCCTTCAATCTTTTGATCAGCATTGGCAAATTTACCGTAGCAATCTGGAATAAATCCATTCATAGTTGGAATTTCTATTTTCATTGACGTATCCCCTAAAAATTCGTTTTTAATTACTATTCTTCTTATGCTACTTCATATTTAAGTACAATTATTTCTCAATTGCCAACAAAACCACTTAATTCAATACTTTAGCCCGTTATCGTGGAGTTCAGCCTAATATCCTATAAATTATTTTGTTGTCTCTATTTTTTATTTATATTCATGGAAGCTACCGGTGACTCACGTAAAAATGTAAGTATACTTTGACGAACGTCATATGGAGCTAACCTATCGCTGTATTCAAGCAAAACTCTTACCATACCAATGATACTATGTACAAATACCTGCACACTAATCATCATTCTCATTTGCTCTTTTTCGTCCATTTTTAACTCATCAATATTTTTCATCTGGCTCATACGTTTCATAATTTCCTCACAACCAGTCTGGAAAATCATATTATAGAAACGCGTATCCCCATTGTCAGATAAAAAAAGTTGAATCTCTTTTTTATGTGTATAGCAGAACTCAATGGTATTTTTTGTTGCATTTAAAATAGTTTCTAACTGATCTTCAAAAGGTGTATCTAAATCAAGCTCTCCCAGTGAATCACGATCTTTTTCAACATTTTTTAGATACTCTGCAACAAAGCTATCTTCTGTATCTCTTAGTAGATCATTGACATCTGAATAATATTGATAAAACGTTCTAGTACTTACGCCAGCCTTATCAATAATATCTTTTACTTTTAGCTTATGGAAACTCTCATCTTCTAAGCAGCTCAAAAGAGCAGCAATCAAATTATTTTTTGTATTCTGTACCCTAATATCACTCAAACTTGTTCCTCACTTCTCTTCCGTAAATATTTATAGTCTGTAACTTTCTTTTACTTAATTATTAAAAATATTATATCAAAAGTAAAATAATTTTTTACTTTCGATATAAAAAGTTTTTCTTTTTCAACTTAGTTAACATTCATTGTTTTTACTTTTTTCACTTTATATACTTTAGGTAACAGTTAGAACAGGAATTGATATACGATGATTAATTTAAACAACAATGATTATCAAATTAGCAAAAAAGATCAAAAATTACTTAGACAATTTGAAAAACAAGCATTAAATTCTCAAATTTTATATCCTTTTCATCCGATTAGACATATCAATTGCGAATTTTTTCACTTTATTAAAAGTTCCGGAAAAGATCTATTAATTGATTTCGTTATGCAGCCACAAAAACGTAATTTGATTTTTTCAGAGCTACTATTTATTAGCTACAAATACTTAACTAAAGTTAGATACGACATTGACGACTATTTCCTTAGAAAAAATTGGATTAATCTGATTAATGTTTCATACACCAATGACATTATTACTGATGTCTCATCTTTCCTAACTAAGATCGATGAAGCAAATAAGCTTGAGTTTAATTAAATACTATAAAAAGCCTATTAAATCATGGTTCATCAATACCAAGATTTAATAGGCTTTTTTCCTTTATATTCTTTTTTCAGAGATGAGTCTCTTATTCCCTTAGAATAAACGACGTTCCTTTTATATCAACTAATTAACTAGCCTTTTTCTTCTTCTGGCAGACATTTGGCAGACCGTCTATTTTGTTTCCATCTAAATGTTGGTTACCATTAAATGTAACTTTTGATTTTTCTGCAGGAGAAATATCCATGCTTCCTTCCATCTTAGAGGCTAACTCAATGTCATTGTTACTAAACATATGCGCATAGTATTTCAGTGTCGTCATAGGTGTTTTATGCCCTAAACGGTGACTAACCGTTAAAACATCCGCACCTAGTTCAGCAATAAGATAAGAAGCATTAGAATGCCTCAATCCTCTACCGTCAACTCTAGGAACACCAGCAATTTTGGAATAGCGTTTAAGCCATTTGCTTAAGGTTGATTTATTCAATGGACAATTGTCATAGGACAAGACAAAATCATGAACACTATACTTAAGCTGTTCTTTTTTCCAATCTTCTAAAACTCTAACAAGTTCATCATCAAGAGTTAAAGTTCTCCGACTTGAATCATTTTTCAAATATAGCACTAGCTCATATTCCATCTTATTCTTATAGTGGAGGTTATTAATAAATCTTACCTTACCATTGTTTAAATCAACGTCAGACCATCTTAATGCACCTGCTTCAGAGACTCTGCATCCCATCCTATAAAAGAACAAGAACGTTACATAAATTAAACGCTCATAAAAACTAGAAACAGATACAGACGAAAGAACCTTTTCAAATTCTTCCTTCGTCCAATACTTAGCCGTAGCGTTGCCTTTAGGCACAGATTTCGTCTTCAGAGAAGGATTTGCAGGAATTAAATTAATTTCTACTGCGTAATCCAGGCTTTGCCTAAAGGCCGTATACACTACACTAGCATAACTTTGAGAGTACTTAGCTTCTGTTAACAGCCAAGTCCTATACCTCTCACATTCTTCTACTGTAAGTTTTTTAAGCGTTACATTACCCAAAAAGTCCACGGCATGCAAAAACATTTTTGAATGTGTTTCGTAAGTACTGCCTTCAACGTCAGCTTTGTACTTTGGTAAGAACTTTTCTTTTATGAAGCTCGCGTAAGTCATATCGCCTAAATTGACGTTTAAGTAAATTTGCTTAACCCTTTGTGCTTCAATATGTGCTGCCCTAGCACTAGTAAAATAGTGCTTCAGTTCATCTTTTCTACCCTTTTTGAAATGCTTCTTTCCTTTGGCATCCCTGCCTAGAAAGATTTGATAAAAGAAGTGTCCTTTATCATCTTTGTAAACGTCAGCATATTTAGTTTTACTAACCGTCATTTACCGATCATCCTTTCTTTTGTGAAGGGATAATCCTGTAATTTGTTCAACAGCCTTAACTGGGACTACACCCAGACGCTTATTATTGTACAAGCCATAACCAGCTTTTACCATATTATTTTTTGCAATTCTAATAATGGTTCTAGCCTGACTAGGCTTATATCCCTCTGTAAAATCTACTAATTCTTTCATAATAGTCTTTTCCTTTTCAAAAACTCCAAAATGGAAGATAATGAAAAGCGAACAGCCGTCGCATTGGTTTGTTCGCTTTATATAGGCTAGTCTTTACTTTGGTCGGTTTGACTAGTCTTTTTTTCTTCCTCAATCTCCTTGACAGCACGTTTAAGATAGTAATTAATCGTTTCTATATTAGGATGCTGTTTTTGAATCAGCTCCAAATCCTTACTCATATTACCCGGAATGGTAAAATGCTCTTTTTCATTCGGCTTTTCAACGTAGTCGAACATAAACAGGAGAAAATCACCTTTACCAACCTCACCAAATAACTGAAAAACACGATAAAATACACCTGCTGCTCCACCGGTCAAAAACCACTTAATCTCTTGAACTAGTCGATCTGTTAACATTGGAGCAAGCGGAGGAATAGCACCTGAACCATTAGCCAAGTCAGTTAACTTTTGCCATAATGGGATTAAGTTTTTTCTTTTGTCTGTTAACAGCTATTGATTAACCACGTAACTGATTAGTTTTTGACCTAATTCTTCTTCATCTTTATCTTTTAAATCTGAGAGAATTGCATGTGCCGCTTTATGCTTAAATTCACCTTCTATGCGCATCCAACTAGAGCTCTCTTTTGCTAAATCAAAATACGGTGCGTAATGACTGAACTCGATAACATGCACGTACAGTGTTATCACCGTTACTATCCTTAACATCTTCATTTGTACCAGAAAGCACCTTAAAGATACTACCCGTAGCTAACTTCAATGGCTTTTGAAGTACAATTGGTGTAGCCTTGGGCAACACTGAAGCTGAAAAAGTTGATTCCTTAATAGTTTCAACTGATTGATTGTTATTAGTTTGAGCCATATTTATAACCTCCTAAATTGAGACAGCGGGATATGGCATCCCTTTAACTAAAATTGACGACAAAAAAAGCAGATTACCAATGTTAAAGCCTTCTCTAACACCTTGATAATCCGCGATAACTAAAAGAAGCACGTGTTTGTAAACACATGCTTCTCGTCATTATCTATTCAGTTTTCCATCAAATGGGCAGACTGCTAGTGCTGGAGAAGTTAAAAAGTTAAAAATTCCTTTAAAACTTAAAAATAACTAAACCACGCTACTACCAGTATCCGCTAGCGTGGCGCCCACGGTGGTACCGCTACATTTTCTATAAAAAATCAGTCATAGACCTGTAGCAACGGTAACATTGTTCTACAACTTATCCAACATCTCTCATAATGACACTATACACACCATGTTGGCGCAATGTAATAGTACTTACATCACCATGAGTAATAAAAAAATATACCTTTAAAAATAAAATAAAACCTTTAAATACTTATAGTTAATTTATACCATTTCTTAAGTTTGCTATCAATTTCAAAATTTCTTCTTTAAAATTTCTTAATATTTTTCATTTCAAATCGGCTACACGCTTTTTGATTTCATCACGAACTTGACGAAATATTACCATTTTCTGTTCAGGTGTTCCTTGTGCTTGCGCCGGATCAATCAAAGGCCAATGAAGATTTTTCGTTTGAGGCGACAAGGCTGGACAACGATCTCTTGCATCCCCACACAAGGTAACCACAAGATCAGCTGAATTCAAATAATCTAGATCAATTAACTTAGATTTTTGCTGACTAATATCAACGCCATCTTCTGCCATAGCCTTAACCGCATATGGATTTAACCCATGTTTTTCAATACCTGCACTTTTCACTTCATATTTATCCTTTAACAGGATCTTGCCATAGCCCTCTGCCATCTGACTACGACAGGAATTACCAGTACATAAAAAATATATTTTCTTCATTACTTGTAGTATCTCCTCTTTATCCAAAGTGCCACATCTACCAATAGGATCATAACCGGTACTTCTACCATGGGACCGATTACGGCCGCAAATGCTTCACTTGAGTTTAAGCCAAAAATACCAACGGCTACAGCCACTGCAAGTTCAAAGTTATTGCTTGAAGCAGTAAAGGCTTGTGTTACGGAGATTGAATAGCTTGTGCGTGTCTTTTTCGCAATCCAAAAAGTAATTAGGAACATTAATACGAAGTATAGTAATAAAGGAACAGCTACCCTAACTGCATCAAGCGGCAATTGAACAACTTTAACGCCCTTAACCGAAAACATTAGTACGATAGTAAAAAGCAAAGCCCAGGTGGTTATTCTGCTAATTTTAGGAACATACTTAGCTTCAAACCAATCTTTGCCCTTGGATTTAATAATCAAATAGCGTGAACCGATTCCTAAAATAAACGGAATACCCAGGTAAATAAAGACGGTTTTAGCAATTTCGCCCATCGTAACGTTAAGTGCATGAGTTTGAATGCCGAAGAATTTAGGCAATACACTAATAAAAACATATGCGTAAACGGAATAAAAGACAATTTGGAAAATAGAATTTACTGCGACCAAACCGGCTGCATAATCATTATTCCCCTGTGCCAATTCATTCCACACAATTACCATGGCAATACATCTTGCCAATCCAATCATAATTAAACCAACCATGTAGTCAGGATAATCATGAAGGAAAATAACTGCTAAAGCGAACATCAAAAGTGGACCAACAATCCAGTTTTGAATCAAAGAAAAAACAAGCTCTTTCTTATCTCTAAAAACATCCCCCATTTTATCGTAATTAACCTTTGTCAAAGGTGGATACAGCATTAAGATCAAACCAATCGCAATAGGTATTGAAGTAGTACCCACTGACCAACTGTTAATTAACTTAGGGAATGATGGAAAGACAAAACTAATCACAATTCCTAAAGCCATAGCTAGAAATACCCATAAAGTCATATAGCGATCCATGAAAGATAAGCCTTTTGACGTATTCATAATAATAAAAAACTCCCTCTATATATAGATAATCATCTATGTATTGTTCAAAATAAAAGGATTAACAAACTTTTTAAGCATCCTTACAAATACAATTCTCAGAATTTGATAGTACTTCAGTTAATCCATTAATAATTACTGTTGATTTTTCTGGGTTTAATGAATAATAGTGCCATTTACCCCTCTTCTGCACTAAGATCAATCCCTTATCTTCCAATACTTTCATATGATGTGAAAGAGTAGGCTGTGTAAAATTGAAATGATCAAGAATATCACAAGCACACATCTCTCCGCATGAAAGTAAGTTTAAGATCTTAAGGCGGTTAGGTTCTGCAACGACTTTTAATAAGTTTGCTAATTCTTGGTAATCCATTTATATCTCCTTAATACATAGACATTCATCTATATGATACCATATTATATTTAAATTACAAATTAATAATTATACAGCTCTTAAAACGTTAACTTATATTTACAATTCAGTTATAAACTTGCTTTGTCTCTACATCAAAAAAGACCCTTAGTTTATACTAAGAGCCTATATAATTTGGCAGACTTTTGGCAGACAACCAAACCATTTTTTATTATTTTGTCTAAGTTTTGCCTTCGTTAAATGCTGTCAAATCAGGATTTCCTTATCAACTAACATTGTCAGCTTATTCCCATTCAATAGTGGAAGGTGGCTTACTGGTAATATCGTAAACTACGCGGTTAATGTGGTCACATTCATCTACGATTCTAGTAGAAATCTTGCTCAAAACATCCCATGGAATTTGGGCAAAGTCTGCAGTCATCCCATCAATTGAAGTTACGGCACGAATACCAATAGTGTAGTCATAAGTACGACCATCCCCCATAACACCAACTGAACGAATACCTGGCAAAACTGTGAAGTATTGCCAAATATCTTCTTGAAGACCAGCATTCTTAATTTCTTCACGTAAAATCGCATCTGATTCACGCACGATCTTTAGCTTGTCTTCAGTAACTTCGCCAATAACACGAATACCAAGCCCTGGACCTGGGAATGGTTGTCGCCATACTAAGTCATGAGGAATGCCAAGCTTTTCACCAAGTTCACGAACTTCATCCTTGAAAAGCTTACGAAGTGGTTCAATTAATTCAAAGTGCATGTCCTCAGGAAGACCACCAACATTGTGGTGTGACTTAATAGTTTGAGCAGTGTTAGTTCCTGACTCAATAACATCTGTATATAAAGTACCTTGAGCTAAGAAGTCAACATCTTTTAACTTTTTAGCTTCTTCGTTGAAGACTTCAATAAATTCTTTACCAATGATCTTACGTTTTTGTTCAGGATCAGTTACTCCCTTGAGCTTATTCAAGAAACGCTCTTGTGCATTCACGCGAATAATATTAACGCCAAGATTCTTGTTCAAAGCTTGCATTACTTGATCGCCTTCATCTTTACGAAGCATCCCGTGATCAACAAAAATCGCAGTTAATTGATCACCTATTGCCTTGTGAAGAAGAGTTGCAGTAACACTAGAATCGACCCCACCAGAAAGGCCTAAGATAACCTTCTTATCGCCAACTTTTTTACGGATTTCATCAACTTGCATCTCGATAAAGTCATCCATGGTCCAGTTAGCTTTGGCACCACAAACCTTAAATGCAAAGTTCTTCAAAATATCTAAACCATATTCGGAATTACGAACTTCGGCATGGAATTGAATTCCATAGAATTTTTTCTCGTCGTTAGCAATTGCAGAAATTGGACAATTCTTACTCTTAGCAGTTACAGTAAAGCCTTCTGGAGCCTTAGTTACTAAGTCACCATGACTCATCCAAACGTATTGTTCTCTTGGCAAGCCCTCAAATAAAACTG
>CANRQR010000044.1 GCA_947641735.1 uncultured Lactobacillus sp. | reverse complement strand
ACTTTTCGTTGCTGAAGCGTGATTATATTAGTAACAATATTTATGATTTTATAAACTTTATTTTGCTCATCAATTTTGGGTAGCTTAATTTCCATATTTGAAAGGTTATTATAAGTAATTCCAAAAACTTTTAGCCCTGTTCCAACTCTATAGCCATAGTGTTTAAAAATTGGCGTATGAAAATATGTATATAAAAAATCTGATTTCAATCTTTCATTTGGACGAAATACAATTGTATGAAGACCAGAAACTATTTTATAATGTTCTTTCATTAAATCTATAACACATGCATCGGCTATACCTTTATAATCTTCAGATGCGTCTGCAACTATGACGTCACCACTTTTTAATGGAATATAATTATTATCATTTATGTTAGGCAATATTTTTTCGTTGGTTATTCTCTTCAGTTTTCCTGTATGTATATCACCATAATGAATATACTTTGTTCCAGTTATCGTATTTATCTCAGCATCATGAGAAATTGGATATGATTTTATTTTTTGAGTTAAGTCTCCCAACTTACGTTGCTCCCATTCGTTTGCTTAAATTGAATTCACAGTTTATTTGAATATATATTGATATTTGATTGTGTATTAGATATAATTTACTTGAATATCAAAGTATATTCAAGTAAATGGAAGGAAGGAAATTAAATGTGAAACTTAAGCAGGTTTCTAAAATAAAGGTGGGTCTTAATAGTCGAGAAGTAACAAAACGTAACAACAATAAATATACTGCTGAAAATTTGGAAGAAGATTTATTAACAGGCTATAAAATAGAAGGCAAAAAAGAAACGACTGATGATGCAATTACTCAAGCTGGAGACTTAATTTTTAGCTTAATGACTAAAAAAGCGGCTATAGTTTCTTTAAAAAATAGTCATATGACTTTATCACAAATTTATTTAAAATTAACTATTGATTATAAGATGATTGATCCATGGTTTTTATGCTTTATTTTAAATGAGAGTCAGAATATTGATCATCAATTTCATAAAATAATGGAAGGTACAGTATCGAAGAGGATAACTAAAAATAATCTAGAGGATATTGATATTGATTTTCCTGATATTAATATTCAAAAAAAAATTGGTGCAATTTATCGACTGTATTTAAAACAGACAAAGTTGACTGAAAAAAAGAATAAATTAGTAAAAAAATTTTTATTTACTTCATTAGAAAAAATTAGTTAAGGAGATCTTAAACAATGGACATCATCGTAGATTCTTTTATGCAAAATTTTCCTCAAAAAATTAATTTGTTAGGAAAAAGATTAATACACAGTGCAGTAATTATTGCTCTTATCGTTGCACTTATTTTTATTTTTGGTTTTATAATTGATCATTTGAAGAAAGATTCATATAAATTACCAACTTTATATTATAGAAAAGCTGCTAATCAAGTTGGAGGAGGAGAAGAATATTATTATCACTATTGGTTATGGCAGCCAAATAAAAGGAAAGTTTTAGCCGCGGATCTTTATAATAATTATAAAGTAAGAAGGGTCTATACACGAAAAGCACGTCAACGACACTATCTTAGACCAAGTAAAATTCCATTTTTAAGAGAAGTTTATGGTAATGTTGGAAAATAAATAAAACTAGAGCAAAAATAAGCTACCAACCAAATCAATATAAGGTAGCTTATTTTTATCCAAAATTAAATAACATTAAGCTCTACTGCGTAGCTAATTATTATACAAAGCTTTAGTCAACGCTTATAATACTTATTGTAAACGGTAACATAAGGCAAGGAATATAATTATGAAACATGAAAACAAGATTCTAGCTATTGACGGGAAGGCAGATTATGACGTTGGTGTTTTAAGCTTTGGTGGAGCGGGTGCAACTGCTGCTAGATTTGCAGCTGATAATGGCGCAAAAGTATTAATTGTTGATGTTGCTCCTTATGGTCATGAAGGCGGCAACACTAGATATTCTGCCCAGCTTCTTGGCACGGGGACCGATTATGACAAGTTAAAGGAATACTATCGTGGCTTAACGTAGCCGATGGATTTGCCAGAAGATATGGTTGAAACCTATGTACACGGAATGTGCGACATGCGGGAATATATAAAGAAATATCTGGGTGTTAAACCAGTTAGTTTTATCAATGAGTTTAGCAAAGTACCAAAGGAATACCGTGCTGGAGTTGCTCAAGAATATCCTGAACTAAAGGGACATGAAGCACATGACTATACATTGGTTCATAATGGATGGTTTGATGCAGCTCTGTGGAAACTTTTAAGACAAAAAGTTCTAGACCGCAAAGACAAGATTGATGTCTGGTATGAGGCACGTGCTAGTCACTTGATTCAAGATCCAGTTTCTAAAGTGATCAAGGGTGTTCAGATTGAAAAATTAGGTCAAAAGATCAATGTCTTGGCTATACGAGGCGTTATTTTAACAACGGGTGGTTGGTTTTGAAAATAACAAGGAAAAACTACTTGGCTGCTCCTAAACTTGCTCCATTAGGTACTATTTACAACAAGGGTGATGGTATTTCGATGGCACAAGAAGTCGGCGCTAAGATGTGGCATATGTATAATTACGAGTCGCTTGGCTTACTGCATGGATTATCATTTGATACACCAGAAGGTGAGAGATCTAAGTTAGTCCTCGGTTGGCCAGAGCTTAACCACGGTAGCGTCTTTATGGTAGTGGATGATAGGAAGCGTTACTTTAACGAAGCTGGTCCAAATCGTCATGGGCACATTTTTGATCATAGTATTTGGCGCGTCCCATGTAGTCACGAGAAGCCATATATTATTTTTGATCAAAAACAATATGAAACCATTGAAGCAGGGCAGATTCCATACGATAAGTTCAATGAAAAATTGATTAAAGCTGATACGCTTGAAGAGCTGGCTGAAAAGACAGGTGTTGATATAAACGGCTTAAAGGAACAAGTCGAGATGTTTAACCGTTTTGTAGAAAATGGTCATGATGATCAATTTGGTCGAGATATTAAGTCAATGGCTAAATTTGCGGAAGATGGTCCATTTTATGCAATTAAGATGGCCTACAATGTTTTGAATACGCAAGGTGGATCAGAAAGAAATACTAAAGCTGAAATTCTGGATGTTAATAACAATCCAATTCCGCACTTGTATGGTGCTGGTGAATTAGGTGGTATTAACGCAAATCAGTATCAAGGCGGTGGCAATTTAGCTGAGTGTTTGATTTTTGGTAAGATTGCTGGTGAACAAGCAGCTAATGTCATGGACGAAGTCGCAGATGAAGCTTCTGACAAGTATAACGGAATTAACGAATTAGCTGACGGTGATAAGATTAAGGATGTTAAGCTTGATAAGGACTAATATTTGGGCGAATCTAATGCGGGTATTGGTGGAAAGCTTGTTGTGCGCGTTACCTACGACAACGGAATTAAAAATGTCGAGATTGTACAAAATCACGAAAGTGAAGATATAGGCAAGCACTAAAGGTCATTCCAGAAGGGATTGTTAAAGAAAACACTCCAGATGTTGATGCAGTTTCTGGTGCATCTGCTACAAGTCGCGCAATTAGCGAAGCCGTCCGCAAGTCTTTGAAGAATGTGAAGGAATAAAATAGCTTACAATCACAATGCGGTTGTAAAAACGATCGAAAAGTTTTTCGACCATTTTTTGGTATAATTTAAATTAAAAATTATAGTGTATTTAAAAATAAAGAATTAACTACAATAAAAGTACGTATAGCAGAAAAATGTCAGGAAAAAGATATGATTGATTATAAAACTTTAAAGCATAGTGATAATGGAATGCCGACATGGGATGCTTTTTTAGGGCCTGTGTTACAGGTGGCTAGTAGCAAGAAAAATTGGAAGCGTCAAGAATTAATACAGGCAGTTTTAGATGAATTAAGTCTACCGCAAGAATTGTTGAATCTGAGGTATGCTTCAAAATATCATGATTTAGTAGCGTCCGATAGAATTAATTGGGCTCTAAGTGATTTAAAAATATCGGGTATATTAACTTCACCTAAAAGAGGACAATATCAAATTACTGATATTGGCAAACAAGTATTAAATGAATATGGATTAAACATTACTCGTGAACTCGTTCATTCTCAGCCAGCATACATTGAACATCAAAATAAGTTAAAAAATAAAAAAGAAATTGATAATGATATCACTGAAGACCAAACTTTTGAATTAACAGAAAAACAAATCAAAGATTGGTTTGATAAACAGAGTAGTGATTTATCGGAAAAATTAATTGCTAAGTTGCGTAGTACTGATCCATATCAATTCGAGCATATGATGGTCAAGCTCTTAAATGAGATGGGCTATAAAGGAACTAATGGCCAATCAGTGGTGACGCAAAAATCCAATGATGGTGGAATTGACGGCATTATTAACCAAGATCCACTAGGATTACGTACAGTTTATGTGCAAGTTAAAAGATATTCAGAAGAAAATGTTGTAGGTAGTCCTGAAATTAATAGTTTCTTTGGTGCACTTAGACGTAAGCAAGCAGATCGTGGAGTATTTATAACTACTTCGTCATTTACCAGTGATGCACGAGAAGCAGCAAAACAGTTAAATATTGCCTTAGTTGATGGTGAAATGCTTACTAATTTAATGATTCAATATAAAGTCGGCGTACAGGTCAGTCAAACTTATGAATTGTATGATATTGATGATGATTTTTTTGAAGAATAAAGATTAGCAGATTATTGTATATGAAAGTTGTATAATCACATGAGAACAGTGCAAGAAGTCTTAAGAAATATAGATGAAAATAAACTTATAGAACATTCTTTCTATAAGCATCCCTTAATGGTTAACAAGCTTGATGATGATATGACTATCGGTCAAATTAAGTCGAATTCTAAATTAATATTTCGGTTATAATCATTAACAAATATAAAAACAGGAATTGAATTTGAAGATATGGAAATAAGAATTGATAAAAACTTTGTAATTAAAGTTCCTAGATTTACTGATGATCTTGAAGATTTGCATGAATTGTATCAAATCAATTTTGGAATGTTTAAATTTAATAGCGATGATTATGAGTCTTTAAATACCAAGATCATTTTGTCTAAGAATGACTGGTGGAACAAGGCAATTGCATTATTAATTTTAAATGCTAATTTGATCACTAAGAAAATATACGACAAGGTACATAAAGAAGAATATCCGTACTATGCTTATCCTTATATTCAATTTAAAAACAAAATAACATTTATAGTTGAATCTTTAGCCATAAATACTATTGATAAATTGATTCAAGATCTAAAAAAAAAATCAAAATCTAAAAATCTCTACCTATGTTATAAATGCAATGACGTACGCTTTTAATAAAGATGGCGACCAATTACACGGAACTAGATCGCAAATTATACGTATTCCCTTGCTTAAGAAAAAACAGCAGCAAGCTGAAAAGTGGGTGGATAAAAAAATAAAGTATGATAGCTTATATGGAAGGCCTAAAAGAAGCTATAAAGATGAGCTTGCAAAAGTTCGTAAGCAGATTGGCAAGGTCGATATAAATGCAAATAAATTCGCTAAATTAAAAAAGCAAGAAAGACAGCTAGTCGTTCTTAATGAAAATGAACCTTCAAAAAATCTTCCGTATTTTGTAGTAATAGATGAGATTACTTTACTACCACCAAAAGAGTTAAATAATACAATTGATCAAAACACTTATTGTTTTAATAATCGATTGGGTTCAAAACCCTATGCGACGTTGCAAGATAAATTAGATATAGTTTTAGATACATTAACTGATCGGGAAGATAGCGTTCTACGATTGCGTTACTACATTGATAGTTTTGATGATGAAGAAGAACAGGTAGGAAAAGTTAGAAGTGTAAGCGATATTGCAAGAATTTTTGGCGTAAATGAGTATCGAATTAGACAAATTATAAATAAGGCAATAAAAAAATTAAAAACTCCAGAGCGTAGTGAACAAATACAAGAATTTCTGAATATAAATTATGAAGTATTTGAAATTAAAGACGAACATAATCAATTACCTTATAGTTGGTAATTAGCAAAAGAAATATTATAGTTAAAGTCTAAATGGGTAACAATTTTACGCGCGCAATAAAAACGGTCGAAAAGCTTTTCGACCGTTTTTTTAACCACAAATAGATTGAAAAATAAACTTTCGCTTTCTAAAATGCTAAAAAATGTTGATATTATAGGATTCTTATTTCAACTTTTGTATTACGCGCGAAAATTTGCGAGAGTTAAGGAATATAAAAAGTTGCAATAGATCTCACATTGATCTATTGGCATGTTAATTAGCTTAATAGCCAATCAATTAAATTAAGTTTTTGGATACCGTTGTAATTTGCTGTGCGATTGATAGTGTCTAAAGTTAATAGATATTTAGGGTAGGAATCGCGAATTTGCTCTAGTGATCTTAATTCACGTTTTAGTACTTTTTCATCCATGGTAGTTAAAGCAACTTGATAATAGGAGAGCTCCTTCATATCGCTAATCCCGACAAAATCAACCTCGTATTTACTGCTTTCTCCAACGTAAACTGCTTTATTGCGTCTAAGTAACTCCAAGTAAACAATATTTTCAATAATATGTCCGAAGTCTTCTTGATGATCAGGTAGGAGAATACTTCTAATTCCCATATCAACGCCATAATATTTGCTCTGACTGTTTAGGAGTTGACGACCGCAAATATCATATCTTTTTGCTTCATACATTAATAGACTGTTTAGAATACCGCCTAAGTGTCGATCAACCGTTTTGTTGCTAGAAGAATACTCAGCACTTTTGAGAGTATTAGTTATCTTATTAATAGAAACCTGACTACCTATTGAAAAGTAGAGGCTTTGAATAACTCGTTCCAAAACTGGTGTGTCTTTAATATTTAAATCTGAAATAATGAAAAGTCCACGTGCTGCGTAAGAACCGGCTTGAATCGAGTCTGTGATTCGAGATAATATAAAGCTAGCAAGTAAAGTATAAATCATATGTTTAATATCGAGGTAGGAAAGTGGAATAGTCAATACAAAGGCGTCTAAAGCAAGAAGTGATTTTCCAACAGGAATACCTAATTTTAAGTCGAGTATTCTAGCGATAATATCAGTTCCGCCATACTTGAACACAATCCCAATCCCAAATCCTGAAAATAATCCAGCTAGCACACCTGCGATAAAAAGATCATGCTCCAAATTCAATTGGTTTATAATAGGGATGTGCAACCAAGAGATAAAAAGAAGGATAGGCAAAGTGTGCCCCAAATGGTTAAAGCAACGGGCCGTTTGCCCATAAATCGATATCCGATTATAATTAGAGGGATATTTAGAAGTAACGTGGACAAGCCAGGATTGATGTGGAACCAATATCTAAGTAAAAGGGCGATCCCACTGATCCCGCCGTCAGCAAGTTTGTTAGGGATGCTGATGGCATCTAAGCTGAAAGCATAAATGCTGCAGCCTAGAGTAATGAAGAAGACTTGTTTAAGTAGTTATTTATTAAAAATTTTATTCATGTTACTTCCTTCTTTCTATAATGAAGAACAACGGAATTTTAAGGGGAATAGGAAAATATATGAAGATTGATAATTTACCGGAAGTTTTTACTGCTGCGCTTCCAGTTTTGAAAAAAATCAATGAAGCAGGCTATGAGGCCTATTTTGTTGGAGGCAGTGTTCGAGATTTACTCTTGAAGCGTCATATTCATGATGTTGATATTGCAACTAGCGCTTATCCAGCAGAAATTAAGCAGATTTTTGAGAAAACAATTGATACGGGAATTAAGCATGGAACAGTAACTGTTCTTTATGGGGGCGAAAGTTACGAAATAACAACTTTTAGAACTGAGTCAGGCTATCAAGATTTTCGTAGACCAGATCATGTAACTTTTGTACAAAATTTGTCAGAAGATTTAAAGAGACGAGATTTTACTATTAATGCTTTAGCAATGAACGTTGATGGTAACATAGTTGATCACTTTGATGGTTTAGGCGACTTAGACAAGCGACTTATTCGTGCGGTAGGGAAGGCTGAAAATCGTTTCCACGAAGATGCCCTTAGAATGATGCGTGCCGTTCGCTTTATGAGTCAATTACAATTTACTCTTGAACCAGAAACAGAACAGGCAATTAGCGACAATCATGAATTGCTTAGTAAGATTTCAGTTGAGCGTATTCGCGATGAATTTGTAAAAATGGGCATTGCACCGGGTAGTCAAAAGGCCTTTCAAATCTTTTTAGATACAGGTTTATCTGAAGAAGTCCCAGGTTTTAAAGGTAAAAAAGAAAATCTTGCTCTTTATCCTCAACTTAATTTTAGTCCTACTACAGAAGCTAATCTATGGGCTTTAATGATTATTTTGTTGAAATTACCTAATGAAAAAATTGCTCACTTTATGCGTATCTGGAAAAACTCTAATGCAATGGAACGTCAGGTAGCTGATATTGTAGGTTTCTTTGATCTAATTAGTTCACGTGCACCAAATAATTATGATCTATATAAAGCAGGTTTAAGAACGATTGTTTCAACTATTGATCTTGCTAATATTTTAGGGCAGCCGATTAATGGTAGAGCTTTAGTAGATAGATATGAAGCGTTGCCAATTAAGGATAGTCACGATTTGGTAGTAGATGGGCACTTTTTATTAAAGAATGGTATTCCAGCAGGACCAAGAGTTGGTCTTCTACTAGAAGAAATTAAAAAGGCAGTGCTTGAAGGCATTGTAAGCAATAATGAAGAAGCGATTACTGAATATATAGCTTTAAATAATTAGCAAAATAGGCTAGTGAAGAAGAAAATCACTAGCCTATTTTTTAAACGTAAAGTAAAATTGAAAAATACATCAAAATTGATCCAAGTAAAACGAACATGTGCCAAATAACGTGAATATAAGGAACACCGCACATTGAGAACAGGACTGCTCCGACCGTATAAGCAACTCCGCCCCAGACTAAAAGCCAAAATCCAGTAGGCCCTAATACGGGATAGAGTGTGCTTGAAGCAATAATTACTATCCATCCCATTAAGACATACAAAATTGTATCTAAAACCACATGTTTTCCTTGATTGAAAATATAAAATAAAATGCCAAAGATTGCGAGCGCTAGGATAATACCGAACATAATCCATCCCTTAACACCGCCGATTGCGACTAAGGTATAAGGAGTGTAGGTTCCAGTAATTAAAATAAAAATTGAAGAGTGATCGAATATTTGAAACACTCGCCTAGCTCGGGTAAAAATCAAACTATGATAGAGTGTTGAAAAAAGATAAAGGATAACCAAACTAGAGCCATAAAGAGTAAAAGCTGTCACCCTTAAGGCACTTCCTGTATGAGCTGCTCTAACAATCAAAATTACTAAGCCTGCCACAGCTAGTCCAAAGCCGATACCATGAGTGATGGCACTAAAAATGTTGTTCAAAATGTTATAGGTTTTAGATTGATTCTTTGGTTCTTGCCACAATTGTTTAAAAGACATTCATTTATTCCGCCTTATAATAACTTTATAATCTATTTAATAAATTTTAACTCATTTTTGTATTTTTGAT
>CANRQR010000043.1 GCA_947641735.1 uncultured Lactobacillus sp. | reverse complement strand
TAACTTACAATTACGATAGTACATTGTTTATAAAAGAAAAGCAAGTATTTAGACACAAAAATTAGCACTTTTATCATCAGAGTGCTAAAAAGTGCTAATTTACTCATAAATGTAGATTAATTTTGGTAATTTTTTGATAAAATTAAACACGCACAAAAAGTTAAATATGCGGTGGTACTTTCGTTTGAGGAGATGATGCCAATGGTGTAATAACTATGGTTCAGAGTCTTACTGAAGGGAGGTACACTTTGCTTTATGACAGCCTTTTTTGGTGCTGTCCTTACCTTTATTGGTCTCTTAGACTGTATTGTTCTAGCTTTAATAAAACTAGTAAACGATGCAGACAAGTTGGCGCAAGCTGTAAAAAGACTGATAAAGTCTATCCACGACTTGTGGAAGAGAAAATAGAGCAAATTAAAAGCCGCTCAATAACTTTTGGCTGAGTTGATAGCGGCTTTTAGTTTGTTATCATATCATAGCCACCGTATTTTAGCGGCTTGTGCTTTGAGAGAGCTATTGGCAGTAGCTCTCTTTTTTTGCTATAAATAGTTTACAGCATTACCTTTATAAGTTCAATTCCTAGCTTTAATAAAACTAGTAAACGATACAAACAAGTTGGCGCAAGCTGTAAAAAGACTGATAAAGTCTATCCACGATTTGTGGAAGAGAAAATAGAGCAAATGAAAAAGCCGCTCAATAACTTTTGGCTGAGTTGGTAGCGACTTTTTTGTTTGCATCAATATTTGCCACCGCATTTTAGCGGCTTGTGCTTTGAGAGAGCTATTGGCAGTAGCTCTCTTTTTTTGCTATAAATAGTTTACTTCTTTTTTATTTTTTCTTCAAATTGAAACAAGGATATTTTAAACTCTCTTAACAGTAATATCTCCCATATTAGCGCGGCCTTGAAGCACTAAAGTTGGTCCCTCTGCTGGTTGATCACCATCAATAGTAATATCATTAAAACCTTGATTTAATTGATTGTCTACTCGCCAAGACGTTGGAATATAGAAGGTTAAATCTCCCATTGACATATTTACATTAGCAATCACTTCATCCCCAGCTGGTTTTGCTGAATCAAGATAGACATTAACGTCTCCCATTGAAACATTTATCGTTACTGTCTCTAAATGCTGTGAATGAACATAACGTGAAGTAGAAGACATTTTTTCGCTAATTACAATATTGTCACCATTATCTGAACTTGTTGTATCAGAAAATACATGTTCAGCCTTAAATTTATGAGGTGCCTTTAAGTCAGACCAATTAGTACTGACTTTTTCACCATTAATAATTACAGTTGGCTTCCAACTTTTTTTGAAGATTAATCTTAAACCCCCCCAAACTAAAAATGCTGCTAAAAGCACTGTCCAAGGAACAATACTTTCAATGTGAAGAGGCTTTGCATAGATAATTAATAAAAATGCAATTGAAAAAATTGTTCCACCTAAACTTCTATTAATTAAGGAAGTAATTAATGTTGCCGCAAATACTACAGTCCAAAAAATTGTCCAGAATCCTAACTCTACTGGAATTAAATGCAACTGGTCTAAAACTAAAAACGCTGCTGCTGCAAGCAGGCCTAAGCCCCAAAGAATCCTTCCAAAACTGGCCTTTCTCATGATAATGCCCTTCTCTCTTTTAATCTATCATTTAAATCTCGATAATATCGTCTAGAAACATAGACTGTCTTATATGAATCATGAAATTTAATCTGACAATTAGAGATCGATTTTGTAATAGCATAAATCTGATCTAAATTTAAAATTGTCGATTTTGATATTCGCATGAACTGCCCACCTAATAAGTTTTCTAATTCATACAATTTATATTTAACAAAATATGCATTCCTAGTCGTATGCGCCATTACTTGCTTAGCATCTGTTTCAAAAAACAAAATATCATTAATACTTAAATAGTAGGAAGTATTGTCCATCATTCCTTCAATTTGGTCAGGATGATCTGAATCCATTTGAAGTTGTTGATAAATTCTTTCTATTTCAGGTGTTAACTGACCAGCATGAATGGTTATTTCTGTTTCCTTCTGATCTGGATCAAGTTCAAGCTTAACTTTCACAATTCTCACTTCCTTGTTTCATTTTCGATAATTATATTAAACATAAATGTAAGATTAAAATCTAGTGAAATTAACCAAGTGGTCATTTTATAGTTCCAAGTGGTCAAAAAAAGAAGTATGAATCAAGAGAGGGATTTTGTTTCATACTTCTACCAGTTTTTATCCTAGTAATCGCTCGGCTTGGGAAATTACATTTTTACCATTCATTGTGCCATAATCTTGCATCCCAATTGCTTCTAAGGGTATATCGTGCTTATTTGCATCCGCCTTAAGTTGCTCTTCCATGTATTTAATTTGCGGTCCAATTAAAATGCAATCTGGTACATCTTTTTCAATAATATCTTCTACTTGAGCGCCTAAAACAGTCTTAATTTCATACTTTTTCTCTGCCTTAGTCGATCTTTTATTAATACATGCGATAAGCAGGTGCTTGATAGTCTTCCATAAACTGTAGAATTTTATCAAAATCAGTTTCAAAATAAATTGCGTCTAAATAGATATTCTCTAAAAAATCATCTTGATTCATCCGCTTAAGGAGTTTATCTAAATAATCATAGAAACCTTCATAATTATAAAAAGCTACGGGCTTAGCATTGTCCCCAATCGCAGTCCAGGAAATAGCCTGACTTATTTCTTCTAAAGTTCCAATACTACCAGGTAAAGCTACCATTCCATCTGCTAGATTCATCATGGTATCTTTTCGCTTATCCATATTGGGAACCACACGGAAATCCTGTACTTTATCATAAGAAGCTCCGCGATCTTTTAATTCTTCAGTAATAATGCCGTGGACGATACCACCATTTTCTAAAACACCGTCTGCAACTACCCGCATTAAGCCGAACTTTCCGCCACCATAAACTAATTCAATTTGGTGGTCGGCCATTTTCTTACCAAAATTATAGGCAGCCTTAATGTATTCAGGACGATTTCCAGCCCGTGCACCACAATATACTGCAAGTTTTTTAATCATTTTATCTACCTGATTTCTATCTCATTAATTTTTCTACGCTCATCTATCTTAAAATTATTTTCTCTTTAATTACAAATGAAAGCGTATAAAAAATACACAAGCTTCTATAAACTTGTGTAAAAGGACTATATTATAGTAAATTATTTTTTGTTCTTATCTTTATCTGAGTCCAAAAAGTAAATTAAAGTTTGCAGTTCAGTTGCTAAGTCAACATTTTGAACCCGAACACTAGATGGAGCAGATAAACGAAGCGGCGTGAAGTTCATAATTCCCTTAATTCCAGCATCAAACATTTCATTAGCTGTCTTTTGGGCGGCAGTTTGGGGAACACAGAGAATAGCAATGGTGATCTGTTGTTCACGCAATTGCTTCTTCATCTCACTCATGTCATAAACGGGCACACCTGACATAATTGTCCCAGTAATTTCAGGATTAATGTCAAAAGCGGCACTAATTCTGATATTATTAGTACGCTTAAAGTTATAATTTAAAAGCGCATGACCCATGTTACCAACACCAACCAAGGCAACATTGGTTAAGGTATCTTGATTTAAAATCTTTTTAAAGAAATTAAGTAAGTTCTTAACGTCATAACCGTATCCACGCTTACCTAAAGCACCAAAATAAGAAAAGTCTCGACGAATTGAAGCACTATCTACCTGAACAGCTTCAGCAAGTTCAGTTGAAGATACTTTTTCTTTTCCTTCATCATTCAAAAAAATCAAATAGCGGTAATAAAGTGGCAAGCGTCTAGCGGTAGCCTTAGGAATCTTAATTTCATCCATGAGAGGCCTCTTTCTTTCATAAAATAAAAATGTGAAATATTTACTAATCAAACTAATAATAGGCATTCTTCAAGGATAAATCAAGAAACAATTTTCACAAAGATAATATTTTCATAAAATTTAAAACATTTGCTATGTTAAAATAAGCTCTAGGAGAAAATTATTATGATTATTGCACAAGCTCAAGACCTCGAACAACGTTTTGGAGGCAATACTATTTTCAGTAACATTTCTTTTTCTGTTCCTGATAATGCCAGAATCGGTCTGGTTGGTCCTAACGGAGCTGGAAAAACTACCTTATTAAAGATTATGACTGGCCAGCAAGAACCAACTAGTGGCCAATTTACCATTAATAAGGGATTAAAAGTTGGCTATATCGCCCAGGAAAATGCCCTAGATGAAGATAAGACTATCTGGGATGAAATGCTTACTGTCTTTGATAATTTAATTGAAAAGAATAAGCGCATCACTAAAATGCAGGAACAAATTGCTGAACATCCTGAAGATGAAGACCTGCTCAAGCGCTATGACCAGCTTGCATACGACTTTGAACAAGAAGGCGGCTTTACTTATCAAGCTGAAATTAAGAGTATTCTTAATGGTTTCAATTTTAAAGAAAATACCTGGCAGAAAGTCATTGGAACTCTTTCTGGTGGTGAAAAAACACGCCTTGCTTTTGTGAAATTACTGTTGCAAAAGCCACCAGTTCTCTTGCTAGACGAACCTACTAACTATCTTGACTTAGATACTTTAGATTGGTTAGAAGCATTTTTGAAGAACTATCAAGGCGCAATTATCACTGTTTCTCACGACCAATACTTCTTAGATCACTTAGCTAACCAAATCTTTGAATTAAACTTTGGAAAACTAACTACTTTTAAGGGTAACTATAGCCAATACGTTAAAGAACGTGAATTGATGAATAACCAGCAAGAAGCTGCTTATGAGAAGCAACAAGAAAAAATCAAAAAAGAAGAAGAGTTCATTCAAAAGAACTTAGTTCGTGCTTCGACTACTAAACGTGCTCAAAGTAGACGTAAGGCTTTAAATAAGATGGAGCGAATTAAGCCACCTAAGCATAAGCAAAAAGTTCGTATTAACTTTACTAGTGACCGTCCTTCAGGAAAAGAAGTCTTAATTGCCAAAGACTTAACTATCGGTTATCCAGATAAAACAATGGTTTCTGACATTGATTTTCAAGTTAATAAAAATGACCGTGTTGCGATTATCGGACCAAATGGAATTGGTAAGTCTACCCTGCTTAAAACAATTATGAAAAAGCTTGAACCTAAGGATGGTTCAATTAAATATGGTGCTAGCTTAGATATTGGTTACTACGACCAAGAACTTCAAAGCCTTGATCCTTCAAAGACAGTTCTTGATACAATTTGGGATCGTCATAAGACAATGCCAGAAAAAGAAGTTCGCTCAATCTTAGCTTCCTTCTTATTTACTGCTGAAGATATTGATAAGACAGTTGGCCAATTATCTGGTGGACAAAAAGCTCGTTTAACCTTAACTGTTTTGTCTCTTGAAAAAGACAACTTCTTGCTAATGGACGAGCCAACTAACCACTTAGATATTGAAGCAAAAGAAGTGCTTGAACAAGCTTTAGATAATTATGACGGTACCCTACTCTTTGTTTCTCACGACCGTTACTTTATTAACGAGTTAGCTAATAAGATTATTTCAGTTCGCGATGGTCACGCTAAGATCTACAATGGTAATTATTCTTACTACTTAGATGAAAAAGCTAAACAAGCTGCTGCTGTTCAAGAAGCAAAAGCTGAACAAACTGAAAGTACTACTAGTGCTAATCAAAATCAGGGTAAACTTTCCTATCAAGAGCAAAAGGCTCGTGATTCACAAAAACGTAAGTTAGAACGCGCTGTTAGTGATGCAGAAGCTAGAATTGAAAAATTAGAAAATGAAGAACAAGAAATTCAAACTGAGATGGCCAGCCCTGATATTGCGGCTTCATTTGAAAAACTCGGTCCGCTTCAAGAAAAATTATCTGCTGTTCAAGAGCAACTAGATCAAGCAAATACTGACTGGGAAAATGCTTTAGAAGCACTAGATGAATTTGAATAATTTTTGACCATCCGATGAGGGATGGTTTTTTATTATTTTAAAAATTTTCGGCTAATTTTAAATTCATGTTAAAATAGTACCTGTCAAAATGAATTGACGGGAGAAGAAAAATGAAATTTAGAAAAAAGATGTTAACTCTTGCCGCAATTGGAACGGCACTTTTAGCAGTTGGATGCTCTAAGACTCAAACTAAGGAGTCTAGTAGCAAAATTCCGACTAAGATTACCAAGAATACTACGGTAACTTTTTGGTATTCATTAACCGGTTCTTCTGAAAAAGCCCTCAAGAAGATGACTGCGGACTTTGAAAAAGAAAATCCAAAAATCAAGATCAAGCTTGAAAGCCAAGGCGGTAATTATGCGGATCTTCAGTCTAAGCTTTCCTCAACAATGCAATCACCTGATAATTTGCCGACTATCACCCAGGCTTATCCAGGATGGTTGTATAATGCCGCTAAGCAAAAAATGCTAGTTGACCTCACTCCTTATGTTAAAAATGATGACCTTGGCTGGGGCTCCTATGCTAAAAGTAATATTAAGCAAGCACTTTGGAAGGGCGCAAAAATTAACAATACTCAATACGGAGTCCCATTCAATAAGTCAGTTGAAGTACTTTTCTATAATAAGACTTTACTAGATCAATATAATCTCAAAGTTCCGCAAACAATGGGCGAGCTTAAGTCTGCTTCTGAAAAGATCTATCAAAAGAGTGACCATCAAGTAACTGGGGCTGGTTTTGATGCTTTAAACAATTACTATATGTTGGGGATGAAGGAAAAAGGCATCAACTTTACTAAGAAGATTAACTTTTCTGGTAAAGATTCAAAAGAAGTAATTGACTACTACGCTGATGGGGTTCGTAAGGGCTACTTCATGCAAGCTGGTACTGAAAAATATATGTCTACCCCATTTAATTCTGGTAAGGTAGCAATGTTTATCGGTTCAACTGCTAATGAAGCATATCTAAAACAAGGCTTGAAGAAAGAATATCAATTTGGCATTGCCCCTCGTCCAAGCAAGGTTAATGCGCAACAAGGAACTGATATTTATATGTTTAACCATGCTAGCGCTAGACAAAAGTCAGCTGCCTTCAAGTATCTAAAATTCTTGACCAGTAAGAAAGAACAATTCTACTGGACTAAAACTACCGGCTATATGCCAGTTAATACGCAAGTCCTAAACTCACAAGCTTACAAGTCACTTAATACAAGTAAAGTACCAGCAATCTTGGCTGAGACTACTAAAGACTTGTACTTCTTACCAGTAACTAAGAATGCCACACCTGCTTATGACCAAGTTCAAGCAAGTATGCAAGCAATCTTAGCTGATGCTAAAAAGAAGAAAAATATTAATCCAGCTATTCAGACTGCCAAGCAAAAATTTGATGCTAGCTGGAAACAATAATTAAACATAAAAAATATGCCTAATTAGATCTATCTTGGTCTAATCAGGCATATTTTTGTATACGGTTAATATTAATATCGCTAATGTCCATTTTTATTGTTTATTTTCCACCACCTTTTTAGGGACAAATTGCCAATAAGTACCATCTTGACTTTGATATGCTCCATTGGAAGCCTTTTTTAAATCAAAGGTTACTTTCCTTGTTTTAATTTTATAGCCATCTTTCAATCGCTCAGTTTTAACCCGTCCTAATTTCACCCATTCACCAGCTTGTGGTCGAGTATTTCCATTCTTCGAAAAGGCATTTAAAATATCTTTACTTAATTTTGATGACTTGCTCTCTTCATTGCCACCTAAGCGTGTGGCAATATAAGCAGTATTTTTATCAAACATTAAATAAAAAGAATTACTTAACCTGTTATCTTCTTTTTCTAAAGTCATTAGGCTTTGACCAACCCATTCCTCAGGAACCGTGGTCTGATTATGATAAAACCATGCTCCTCCACCAACGAAAAGCAATAATGCTACAAAAGTAGCCACAAATAGTTTTTTATTTTTCATAGCTCACTTTTCCTATCTAGAAATATTTACACAAATAATAAATTTATTTTTATCATTTGTTGTTTATAATTATCACAGCTTTTTTCAGTTTTTATTCATTATGTTGTGCTATACACAACTAAATTTGCCAATATTCCATACATTCTTGATATCCACATTTCATCAGCAATTTTTTTATTTGAACTGCTTCTTCTGTATTTCCACTAAATAAATTAAAATACAACTCATGACAAATTCGATAAAGCAAAAAATGAGTAGTCGTTTCTAAGCTCGCTAAATAATCTAATGCAGCTTCAATATTATCTCCGTCTAATTTTTGCTTATAGCAATAGCAAAGATAATTATTACAAATAATTGCTACTCTTTCCCTCATACTTTCAGAACAAGAATTCTTTTGATAATGTTTTAATAATTGACCAAGAAAATAGTCCACTTGCTCTAAAGAAAATATTTTCATACAATCAGAAAATAATTGTAATGCACCGATATTTTCCACCCAATTTTCATGTTCTGAAAATCTAGTAACTATTTTATTTTTAAAGGCTAAACTTAAGTCAGATAAGCTATTTTCTAAAGAAGCAATAGCAATTATTGTTCGATATTTAAAAAGTTGATGCTCTTTTAAATCTAGGATTTCATTTAAATAAATTCCTACTTTTTCCCTTTGATTGTTATTAAAAGCATGCAACATCTTTTGCTTCAATTCTTCAGCTTTTTTATCTTCAGACGTATAGTAATCATACTTAACTTTATTAAAAAAATCACTGATATCAATATGGTGTTTCAAAATAATTCTAAATAAAGTATCAATTGAAATATTTTCTAATCCACGCTCTATTTTTGAATAATGACCCTTGTTAATAATGCCCTTTATCATCTGTTCCTGAGTTAAGCCTAATTTTTGACGTTCTTCTTTTAACGCCTGTCCAATTTTCATAATCTCATCTCCTTATTTGCTTTTATTTATTTTTTGTTAATTTTATAACAAAAAAAGAATTCAGAAAACTGAATTCTTTACCTAGATGATTCATTTGACTCGTGTTAATTAGTTACTTTTGGTTGTTAATGCCTCTATATCTCTGGTTTAAAACCAATCCTAAGTTTCTATCTAATTTTTCAAAACTTGTGTTTCCTTCTGTCCCTCACGATTTACCAAATAATCATTAGCCTTAGCCAAAATTGCTGACAAGTCTTCAGATCTAAATTCCTTAAAGTTTTGCTTACTAATTCTTTCTTGAGCAGCTTGATAATTTAACCAGTCAGTCGACCTAATTTCACTTTCTTGACGTTTTATTTTTTGATCAGCTTTATATTTTGCTAAAAATAGAGTTACTGTTTTTTCAATTTCGCTAGTGACCTTGTATGAATAACTCTCCTGAAAATCAAAATCAAATTTAGGCTTTAATCCTACTTCTTCAAAGACTTCCCTCCTTGCAGCATCCCGTTCTGTCTCACCTGCTTCAAAAGGACCGTATTGTCCAAAGTCTGAAATTGAAGCAAAAATCAATTTAGGATACTTTTTGACCATTTCTTCAGGATCAAAACCTAAACGAGTCATTACGCCAGGACGGAAATTCTCAACTACTACATCAGCTTTAGCAATCATCTTTTCTGCCAAAGCATGATCTTGGGCGTTCTTTAAATCTAAGGCAATCGATTCTTTACCAGTATTGCAAATTCTAAAGTATTCACTAGAACCGTCAGCAAGATAAGGTCCCATGTGACGTGTATCATCGCCAGTTTTTCTTTCAACATGGATAACGCGAGCTCCAGCATCGGCGAGCATTCTACTACAAGTTGGACCGGATAAGACATGGGTAAAATCTATTACCAAGATTCCAGCTAACGGATAAGGCTTATTTTTATCTAGATGTGGAT
>CANRQR010000042.1 GCA_947641735.1 uncultured Lactobacillus sp. | reverse complement strand
GCATGTATTACTTTACAGGCTTTTTCACTTTTCGTCAACCCTTTTTTGCAAAAAAATTAGCAATATTTTTCTAGAGTGCTAATTTCAAGCCTTTTCTCTCGTATTTTAGATATAAAAAAATGGTATTCTTTTGCTATGTTAGCAATTGAATACCATTCTTACTTTATTAAATTTTATTCACCAAATTTTGGCTCTTTAGTAATGACTTTCATTCCATGCATATATGGTTGTAAAGCTTCTGGAACATTTACAGTTCCGTCTTCATTTTGGTAATTTTCCAAAATAGCAGCTACTGTTCTACCTACAGCTAGACCAGAGCCATTTAAAGTATGTGCTAAATGAAGTTTACCATTTTCGTCTCTGTAACGAATTAAACTACGACGTGCTTGGAAGTCAGTACAGTTTGAACAACTTGAAATTTCACGATACTTATCTTGTGCTGGCATCCAAACTTCTAGATCATAAGTTTTTGCACTAGTAAAACTTGCATCCCCAGTTGAAAGAGCAACAACATGATATGGTAAACCAAGTTTTTGAAGTAAATGTTCAGCATTATGGGTTAATTTTTCCAATTCATCCCATGAACTTTCTTCGTCAACAATTTTTACCATTTCAACTTTTCTAAATTCGTGCATTCTGATTAATCCACGAGTGTCACGTCCAGCTGATCCTGCTTCACTTCTAAATGCTGGAGAGAATGCAGTTACATTAATTGGTAATTGCTCTCCATCTAAAATCTTGCCGCGGAAGTAATTAACTAATGGTACTTCAGCAGTTGGAATTAAAGTTAAATCACGTGGCTTATCAGGATCGTCATTATCTACAATTGTATAAACATCTTCAGTAAACTTAGGGAATTGACCAGTTCCTTGCATAGAAGCATCATTAACTAAGTATGGTGGGATTACTTCTGTATATCCATCTTTAGTATTTTCATCTAAGAAAAAGTTTGAAACTGCACGTTCAAGTAATGCACCGGCACCTTTGTAATAAACAAAGCGGGCACCTGAAACTTTAGCAGCAGTATCCCAGTCTAAAATATTCAATTCTGTTCCAATTTCCCAGTGAGGTTTTGGTTCAAAATCAAGTTTAGTAGGTTCATGCCACTTACGAACTTCTTCATTGTAACTTTCATCAGGACCAATAGGATCTGAGTCTGCTGGGAAGTTAGGTAAACGAAGTAAGATATAGTTTTGTTTTTGAGTTAAATCTTCTACTTCTTTATCTAAATCTTTAATTTCTTTACCTACTTCACGCATTGCTTTAATGGCATCACTTGCATCTTCTTTATTGCGTTTAGCTTGAGCAATTTGATCAGATACTTCATTACGCTTTTGCTTTAATTGTTCACTCTTAGTTAAAGCTTCACGTCTTTCTTTATCAATAGCTACTAATTTGTCTAATTCCTCTGGTTTAATTCCTCGTGTAGCTAATTTTTTCTTTGACCAGTCTAAATTCTCTCGAATTACTTTAATGTCTAACATATTTCCTCCTTAAAAATAAAACAAAAAAGCCGACTCATCCCTACACTGGGACGAATCGACTTACACGGTTCGCGGTACCACCCACATTTGGTTAAAAAATACCACACTCAAAAAGCGATAACGGTGCTAACCGTGTAGAATTACCTACCCACATTCGAAATCTGGAAACGACTTTTTTACTCATTCACACCAACCATGAGCTCTCTGAAACTAGTCTTAGGATTTCATGTTTATTTGCATTATATCATGCCAATCCTGTGGTGTTAACAAATAATATTTTTCTTGATAATTAAAAAGTGAAGAAACCATTGAATAATCAGTGGTATAGACATATCTAAACCCTAATTTTTTTAACAATTTTTGTGAATTTGTATTAGAAACAAATGTACCCGCCCAAATTTGATTTTGCTCTAATTCTTTAAAAGCAAAATCAATAATTAGTTGTAAGGCTTCGGTCATTAAACCCCTGTGCCAATATTCTTTATCTAACAAAAAACCTAAATCTTTTGTTAGTAAAAGACCATTGTATTCATCTAATCCACGTTCATATAATTCAACTAAGCCGATTAGACGATTATTTTCTTTTAGTACTATACCGTAACTATAGGGACGTGCTTGATATTGAAGGGCACTTTTTTTGGCCGCATCTAAATCTTGTAAATATTGGTAACCTGCACTTTTGTGATAAATATTATCCTGTCCCCACTTAAGAAGCGTAGGAGCATCTTTAGGTTCAATTTTTCTTAAAATAATTCTCTCAGTTTCTAGCATTACTTGCCTACTAACTTTACTAACCATTTTGCACCATAAACTAACCCTAAACTATAGGCTGCAATGGTCCACGGTTTTCCTAATAAAATTATCCATAAATATGTTGAGAACTTCATTTCAGTTAATCCAGCAATCATACATAAAATGTCATCTGGCGCCATTGGCGCAATAATACACAGACCAAAAAACCAATTAAATTTTTTCTGATTGGCTGTCCACTTCATGTATTTTTCATACGTCTTTTCAGAAACTAAATGTAAGATAAAGGGTCTACCATAATGTCTGGCCAAGAAGAATAAAATAATAGATCCTAAACATATCCCGACATAATTATAAATAAAGCCCCATATTGGACCAAAAAATATTACTCCTCCAAGCAGCGAAACTCCACCAGGGATAATCGGAATTACAACTTGGATTATCTGAATTAATGTAAAAATCAAAGGACCGATAATTTGCTTGTCTGCTAGATAGGCCTTCATTTTTTCTTGGCTTGTAAAAATTCCTAACCTATACCAATAAATACTTAGCAAAATTAGAATAATTGTAGTAACAATGGTCAAAATATTAATTAATTTACGACTCGTTTTAGTAGACATTTTTCTGCCCTCCTTGGTATGTTAAATTAATGATAACAAAAACAAGGTAAAATAGGCGCACTAACCTAGGAATTAAACTTAATTATAATGAAAATAAGATATGACTCATCATTAAAATTTATTCTATAATATTAGTGTGTTATAAAATAACTAAGAGGCATGACTATGGTTGTTATAAAAAAAGATATAATTTACGATGAAAATAACAATTTGAAGACTGATATCTATTTCCCAAATGATACTACTTCACAAACAAAACTCTTAATCTTTTGGCATGGCGGAGGATGGTTTGCTGGTTCTAAAAACGATGTTAAAGACCTAGGAATAAAATTCGCAAACGCTGGTTTTATGACCTTAATTCCTGATTATCGCTTAGCACCTGAATTTACTTATCCAGCTGCACATCAAGATAGTAAGAAATTTGTTGAATGGCTTTTAGATTCTGATTATACCGATGATGATGATCAACAAAATATTGTACAAATTGGTGCAAGTGTCGGCGGTACACTAGCTTTGTATATTGCTGGAATTTACGGTTTTCCTACGGTTACGTGGTCAGCATCGGTAGACTTCTCGAACTGGATGAAAAATCATCAAGATGTTATTCCATCAAGATATGGTGCCAATGAGTTAAAACTAACAAATTTATATGATATTTTTGAATCATTCTATAAATTTTTTGTAAAAACCTATGCTGGGAAAAATGATCAAGCTATTTTGAAAAAAATGGATGTCGAAAATTATGATCTTAGCCATTTGGGAAGGCTAAAAATGATTAATTCTGCTCATGAATTAGTTCCACTAAATGGTGTTTTAAAATTTATCGACTTTTTAGCTAACAATGATCATGAGGTTGAATTATTAGTCATTAAAGGTCATCGGCATGCAATGGATTACGCCATGGATTATATTGATGAATCTTTAGATTTTTTGTATCAGACAATCAAGGAGAAGAAGAATGATCAACATTAACAAATTTGTTTCCATTCGTAAAAAATTAGGTTTGTCTCAAACTGAACTATGCAATGGAATTTGTACTCAATCTACATTAAGTAAATTTGAAAATAATGGCCGTATTCCTTCTCTAAAAATTTTAAATAGTCTGTGCGACCGAATGAATATTAATGTAGCTGATATCATGGACGTTGACTCTAATAAAAAAACATCCCATAAATTATTTGAGGCGGATTTTGCTGTTATTCAGCTTGATTTTCCAAAAGTTGCTCAAATTTTAAGCAGTGTTAATAAGGATGAATTAGTCCGCCAAGAAGATATTCTTCACTATTATTATCTGCGCAGTCTACTAGCTTTAAATTTAGATCATGCTAAAACTGACGCACTTTACTACTTTAATTCAATTTTAGATGCAAACTTATCAAAACGAAATAAAATTTATTATCTTCTTGCTCTAAAAGGATGTAGTCAAGTTTATGACTTACAAGACGATGTTCATAAAGCACGACATTATTATGACATCATCTTGTCTTCGATATCTAATGTTCCGCTTGAAGATGAAGGCTCTTTACTACAATTTCTTTCTATTCTTTGTAATGGTGGAGAATTTTATGGTCGTAATGACGATTATGAACAATCGGATAAATTATTAAACATGGGATACGATTTATGCAAAAAACGACATGTAATTTACTTTGCTGCTCGCATTCTTTATCAATTGGCACAAAATAATATTGCCGAGAATGGATCGCCACAAAAGACTGCTCAATATTTGAATGATTCCGCTGCCTTTGCTCGTCTGAATAATAATCATGTTTTACTAGAAAAAATTAATAAGTTAGCTTAAATCTAATCACTTCTTTTTAATTTCTTACTAAAGAGAAGTGATTTTTATATACATCTATAAGAAAGCGCTTTATAATATATTATATTGAAAAGAGGAAATTTTATGTCTAAATATGAATCAATTAATCCATATACAAACCAATTAATTAAAAGTTATCCAACTGCAACTCAAGAAGAAATTGAACAAGCACTTGAAACCGGAGAAAAATTATATCTAACTTGGCATAATCAGCTGCCAGCTACTAGAAGCGAGTTACTTCACAAGATAGCAAATAATTTTCAAAAACATCGCAAAGAAATGGCAAAAACCATGACTTTAGAAATGGGAAAATTGTATTGTGAATCGCTTGAAGAAGTAGATCTATGTATAAATATTTGTAACTATTATGCTGATAAAGCTCCTGAAATGTTAGAGCCTACTCCTTTAGAAACAGCTTTAGGAAATGCCTATTATCTAAAACAATCTACAGGTATTATCATGGCCTGTGAACCATGGAACTTCCCACTTTATCAAGTAATTAGAGTCTTTGCTCCTAATTTTATGGTTGGAAATCCCATCATCTTAAAGCATGCTCATAATGTTCCTGGCTCAGCCCAATTAACAGAAGAAATTATTGAAGAAGCTGGTGCTCCAAAAGGAAGTCTGCAAAACTTATTCCTATCTTATGATCAAATTGGCGATGTTATTGCTGATAAACGTGTTCAAGGCGTTGCAGTAACTGGTTCAGAACGTGGTGGTAGTAGTGTCGCAGAAGCTGCTGGTAAAAATATTAAAAAGTCGACAATGGAGCTAGGCGGAAATGATCCATTTATTGTTTTGGCAGATGCTGACTCTACTGTATTAAAGAATGTACTAAGTGATGCCAGAACCTATAATTGCGGTCAAGTCTGCACCTCTTCTAAACGAATTATTGTTGTTGAATCCCGTTATGACGAAGTAATGGATATCTTGCACCATACTTTTGCTGGACTTAAACCTGGTGATCCTTTAGATGCAGATACTAGTCTTGCACCAATGAATTCTCAAAGAGCTGCTGATAAGTTAGCTGAGCAAGTTAAAAAAGGAATTGAACATGGTGCAGAAGTTGCTTATCAATATCCTGAAATTAAAAGTTCTGGTGCCTTCTTCCGCCCAATAATTTTAACCAATATTGATAAGAAGAATCCATTATTTGATGAAGAGTTGTTTGGCCCAGTTGCTGAAGTATTCAAGGTCAAAAACGAAGAAGAAGCAATTGCTCTAGCAAATGCTTCAAGTTTTGGTTTAGGATCTAGTGTTATTTCTGAAAATAGAACTCATGCCCAAGAAGTTGCAAGTGAAATTGAAACCGGTATGACTGTTATTAATGGGCGCTGGATTACCGCTCCTGAATTACCATTCGGTGGTGTTAAAAAATCTGGCTATGGTCGTGAACTTAGTGAACTGGGCTTGATGTCATTTGTAAACGAACATTTAGTTATTGACGTTTCAAAATAATCTTTAAGTGTACAAAAAAGGCTTAGATCAATATTGATCTAGGCCTTTTTAATTTTGTCTCATACTGCGAAAAGAAACTACTGTTAAAAGAATACTTGATACAAATAATAAATATGTCGAAACTCCGAAAGAAATTGCATTCGCAACAATACGTTGAATTTCAATGCTATTGGCTACTGTATTATTGGTAATACCTAGAGGAGATCCAGCATTCATAAAGATCAATTCTACAGCACAAACTATTAAAACAATTGACTCAATTAATGAAAGGAAGAAAACTAATTTCTTATTATTCTTACCATTTTTAATAGTCAAGATAATAATTGCAATTGGTACACCAACTAAAAGTAGCCACATCCCATAACCAATAAAAATATATTTTCCATTAAATCTACCAATTGAAAGGAGCGCCTTAGAAATAGATAGTGCTTGGTAGCCTTGCATCATTCCAGATGAAAATGGACCACTGAAAACCAAAAGTAAGTTTAAAACTGCAATTAAGATTACTCCTAATTGAGTTGCAGTTTGTTTTTGCTTAACAACTTTTTTTATAGCTTCTGGATCTCGACCTAATTTATCATCAATCTTTTGACGGTGAGCCCTTACTTTATTCTCCCCTTCTTCAAAAGAATTAACTACATCGGAACCAACCTTATTAACATGTTCCGTCAGTCGTTGATCAACCGTATACTGCTCCGTTTTCTTTCCTTTATTCTTATCAGAAACTATAAATAACCAAATTAATAAGGCAAAGAAACAAGACCATCCTAAAGATGGGGAAAAACTTGTTAAAATCAAAAGAATAATTCCAACTACAAAAACAATCATTGAATTCACTTGAATCCAATTAATCATAGTCGCAATGGTAGAATTTTGTTTCTTTGGCTCAACTTTCTTAACAGAACGTGTTTCTTGTTTCTGATGATCATCATTTTTTTCATTACGTGTAGTATCCTGACCAGTAAAGAATTCATTTCTAAACTTTTCTAGGTCAAAGTGACAATTAGGACACTGCTTGTCAGTTGGCTTTACATCTTCTCCACAATTTGGACACTTCATTTTTATTCCCTCATAAACTTTTTTAGCTTATTATAGCATTCTAGCCCTTAAACTAAAAAAACAGAAAGCATCGTTATGCTGCTTTCTGTTTTTTTCTTGATGCGCGGTTAACTAACCACCAAGCCATAATAAATAAAATGGCGATCCCAATTAACGCACCAGCTAATTTTTTGATATCACCATTGAAGATTGCATCCCCTCCAAAGGCATAGATAAATGAAGTAGGAAACATTCCCACAATCACCATCGACAAAAACTTATTAGGCGGCGTTTCTAGTCGTGCAGCCGTATAATCAACTAACACGCTTGGTATAACTGGTACCATGAAACCTAAAGTCATTCCCAAAGTGGGATGTTTCTGATTCATTAACCAATTAAGAAATCTATTTTTCTTAAACTTGTGCGAAAAACTAACTCTCTTTATTAGACTTTCTACGATACAGTTTCCAAGAACATTTCCACACCAATTAATGGCTAATCCAATCCACGGACCATAACAAAGACCGGCTAAAATACAAAAAACAGAATTCGACATTCCTGGAATCGCATTTAAGATGGTTATTAATCCTAGTAAAAATAAGCCATCCCGTACTTCATGTTGTCGAAGCAAATAGAGTAGTTTTGTTTTCATATCCTTCCCTGGGTGCATTAACAAATCAATTTCAGGGCGATAGTCACGATAAAGCAAGTATAATAAAATTCCTGCTGCTAAAATCCCACAGATTATAAATAATATTTTTCTCAATTTTTTTGTCATTATTTCACTCGTTTATTCTAAATTCATATGCCATAATCATATTTTTTCACGTTTCAGACCAATTATCAAAACTATTATTATCCATTCGTTCTTATACTTTATCGTATTATAATAGTAAAAATAAAGCTATCTCAAAAGGAGGAAAAAATGTCCGCAAAACTTATCTTTAGTGATATAGATGGAACTCTTATTACTTCTCAAGGTGTCGTCTCTTCTACTACTATTGAGGCAATACGTAAGCAAATTATAGCTGGTAATTTATTTATTCCGGTTTCTGCCCGTTTTCCTAAAGGAATTATGAATGTAGTAGACAAAATCACCAATTTCTGTCCAATGATTGCCTATAATGGAGCATTAGTTTTAGATGAAATGGGGCGTCCACTTAATTCACACTTCTTCGAAGCTTCACTTGCTCTTAAGTTAATTGAAGAAATTGAAGCACTTGATACTAATGATCTTGCCTGGAATGTCTATAGTGGCTATAACTGGTTTTCTTCTCTTAATAAAAACCCATTAATTGCCAAAGAGGAAGAAACAATAGGAGTTAAATCTTTGCCAGTTTCTACAGAGCAAATAAAAGAATTAAAGGGAGTCCATAAGATGCTAATTATCGGCAAACCTACTCTTATAGATAAAATTATCCCTAGCCTTGAATCTAAGTTCCCTGGCCTAGTTTTTGTTAAATCAGCACCTCATCTTTTAGAAGTCGTTCTTAAGGGTGTTAATAAAGGAAATGCAGTTAAAATTATTCTTGATAGTTTTGCAATGGATAAAGGCAATGCTTGGGCCTTTGGCGATAATTATAATGATGAATCAATGTTTGATTCAGTTGGTCATCCCGTTTTAATGGGAAATGCTCCAAAAGACTTGAAAGAGAGCTTATCCATTCCAATAACTCTTGATAATGATCATGATGGAATTGCTGCAGTATTAAATAAAATTCCTAACTAAAAAAGATTGAAGTTTTAATCCTCATTCACAAAAGGATAAACTTCAATCTTTTTTGTCTCGGAGAACTAAATATTATTTAGCCTCTTCTTTATTCTTTTTTCTGCCTAAGCCTTCGTAAGTAATCTTCATGGCAGCAGACATATTAATTGGAAGTAAGAATACCAAAAGTAATAATCCAATATCCACACATAATGCAACTTCAATTAAAGTTGGTACACCAGATGGGATTAAGGCGGCGAAAGTACCACCAAGGATAATAGCTGCTGATATTACAACTGTTCCGATAATGTCGCAGGCTTCAAGCATTCGTTGACTTGTGCTCCAGCCAGGGTTTACTTCTCCCAACTCACGATAACGCATCATTAGGAAGATTGAGTAGTCAACACCCAAAGCAACAATCATGATGAAACTGAAGAATGGGGTGTTCCAAGCCAATAATGATCTACCTAAAACGGCCTTAACAATCCATTGATTAATTGATAAAGAAGTTAGGTATGCAATTACTAAAGTTCCTAGGATAAACATTGGTTGTAATACTGATCTAGTAACAAAAATCAAAGCAATACCAATACCCACTAACATAATAATTGCAGTTCTTAAGAAGTCGCTACTTGCTGTTTCTTGAGTATCGTAAATCTTTTCAGATTGTCCACCCATTGCAACTGTTGAACCAGCAAGACTTGTCCCCTTAACTGATTTCTTAACCATGTTGCTAATTTCATGAGCCTTCTTTGCTCCTTCAGTTGAAGCAGGGTTCATCTTTAGAATGATAATGATCTTAGTAGATTTAAGATCTGAACTCATGTAGTTATCAAGAGCAGGTTTAAAGCTAGATGAGTGAATCATGTTTGCTGGGATGTAGAAAGTCTTCCCAGCTGCTGAATCAGCTAAGCCAGTTAAGTATTCTTGACCAGCACCTAAACCGTTATTTACTTTGTCAATTCCGGCAGTAATCTTAGGATTATTTGATGCAATTTGACCAGCACCATTTGCTAATTGTTTTGCACCGCCATTAAGTTGACCAATACCTGAACTTAATTGACCTGCACCACTGTTTAATTGACCAATACCATTTGCCAATTGGTTAGTGCCGTTTAAACCAGATTGTAAACCAGTGTTTAATTGACCAGCACCGTTTGCTAATTGACCGGCACCATTTGCAAGCTGACTAGAACCAGCTACACCTGCTTGTAAACCACTTGCAAGTTGACCTGCTCCACTGTTTAAGCGAGCTGCGCCATCATTTAAGCGACTAGCACCGGCAGCACCTTGAGCTACAGCACCTTGAACTTGGGTTAAGCCTGAGCTTAATTGGTTCAA
>CANRQR010000041.1 GCA_947641735.1 uncultured Lactobacillus sp. | reverse complement strand
CATGAAAATACCCACTCCTTCTAAAAAGGCAAAAGAAACTAACTAAAAAGATGGTAGGCTTGTGAATCTCTTTCATCAGCAACATCTGTTATTAATGAAAAAACAGAGTTAACAAAAGATATTAGTTCACATGAGTTTTCATCAAAATAGAAAGTTAATAAAACAAATAGATATTTATATAACGACTTGCAAGTTAAAATAATAATTATCTATTCGTCTCTTAGGTTAGAAGTTAGAAATAAAAAAAGCAAATGAAAAGACTTATAGTGTTATTTAAATAAGTAGCTATAATTATATATACATGCAATTATAAGAAAACATCACCGTATTACATCATATATTAATATAGAAGCGGTGTTATAAAATTAAATAAAAGATGAAAAATAACAAGTAATAGATTTTGTAAGCATCAAATTGATACGAAAAAACATACTTCAATTCAAAATAATGTCTTAACTTAATGATAGTATTTTGATATCAAAGTATGTTTTTAATTAACTATTTATATGAGTAAGTAGTATTTTTATTAAAGTATAAAACTAATATTAGTGCTTAGAAGCGCTATTTTCTTTAGCCATTAAATCTTTAACTTCACTTGTCCATGAATCCTTTCTAATCTTAACGAACCAGAATGGTAAAAGTGTTAAGACAATACTGATAATTGCTACAATAATGAAGTTGGTTAAAGTACCAACTGCGAAAGTAGCAATTAAAGCAATGATAATTGTGGCAATCAATACAATAGAAACAATCCATGCAACAAATGTATTTCCGACTTTAAATGGACGCTTTAAGTCAGGCTTTTGCAATCTTAACTTAATAAATCCAATTGCCATAAATACATATACTACACAGTATAGAACTGTCGTAGCATTTACTAATTCTAGAAAGGCAGCGTTGATACCAGGAATTAATAGATATACTAAAGCAAAGAGGGAAATAATCGTAGCTTGAGTAAGTAAAACTGTGTGGGAATCACCAAATTTGTCTGTCTTCCAGAATTTGAATTTTGGAGGGTATAAACCCTTTTGTGCACTTGAAATAATAGTTTTTCCGGGTCCGGATGCCCATGCAGACAATTGGACGCTGACTCCAATAAAGACTAGAATGCTAAAAATATTGGCAATCCAAGATGGTAACCCTAAAACTTTATCAAAAACAATAACTGGTTGAACGATATTGTTTAAGTCAATTTGTGAAGATGGAACTACCGCACTTTCTAGAAATCCATTTACGGTATTTAATAAGAACATGAATACTAAAGTTACCAAAACACCAATTGGGTAGTAAGATACTTTTTTAATTCTAGTAATGTAGACTGAAGACATTTCAATTCCCGTAAAAATAAAGATTATAGGGGAGAAGAATTGAAGTGATTTCATATCAGTTGGATCAGGAATTAATTTAGAGGCATTAAAATGTCCTAAAATAGAAGCTGGTTGAATGCCATTTTTGATTACAGCGCAAATACCAAGAATAGTCATTACAGCTAATGGAATATAGATTCCTAGCCAAGCACCGATTTGTCCAGTAATCTTAGCCATGTCGAATTTCATATTCAAAAATGTAATAATCCAATACACTACTAAAATAACGATAAGAGTAAATATGTTATTAGTGCCTAGTTTATCTTGATTAATAGCCGTTGCTAATAATGGAGGTAGTGCGGAAGCAACCATAACCATTCCAGGGAACATTTGTACCCAAAGAAGCCAAGAGGTTGCAAATCCGAAGCTTGGACCTAATGAATTATTAACCCAAAGCTCAGGACCACCTTTTTCAGGGAAAGTACTACCAAATTCACCGGATATTAAACAAATAGGTAAAGCGAATAGAAATGTAGCTACTCCCATGTAGAAGAACATTGTCCAGCCACTACCGGCAACATCAGGAATATTACGGATACTTGCGGCTAATGCCACCGTCATCCCAATGAAGGTCCCTAGACCTACTTTTGAAGTTTGAGTTTTCATAACCTATACTTCCTTTAGATTAAAGAATTTCGTTTAATTTCTTCTCCATAGATTTAGCTATTCCCTTTGAATAGAAGTCAAATAGCTTATTGTCATTTAGATAAGGAGTCATAATAGCGGCACGTAACAAGGTTACAGAACCAACTTTGTTCCATTCATCTTTGGTAAAGCCCATCTTTTCGATAAATGGAACTGGTGAATCGCCATATGTATCTTTTCTAAAGATAGTGTGGGAGGTAAGGAATCTATTTGAGTAAACGTGACTATCGTACATTGATGAGAAGTCAAACATTTTTTCGTTTAATTCGTTTGTCTTTTCTAGACTAGTTTCACCATTAATCTTTAATACCCAATCAACCATGTTAAAGTCAGGGTTATCTAGTGGATAAACATCAACTTCTTTGCCTTTTACATTAAACTTCAATTTCTTTAAGAAGTTTCTGAATCTTTGAGCAGCTTCAATAGATGATCCAACTAAACGTCCATATCCTGTTACATTCAATGGAAGAGTACGATGTGCAGCCCAAACGGCAGCTGCAGTAGCACCAGCTTTCGATCCACCGATAATGTATGAACCTAACATGTCAGGTGCAGAAGCTGTCTTCTTTTCAAATACATATGGAGCAAAGTAAGAAATAACGTTACGCATAGCTTGATACTTAATGGCGATACCACCTGCTGAATATGGAACATACCCCATCTTGTGTGGATCAACTGTTACTGATTCAGCCTCTTCAATAGCCTTAAAACCACGGTAAACATGTTCAGAAATTCTAACTGGGTAATTGAATACATGGTGTTTCTTTAAGAGATCAGCTAATTGATCGTATTCTACAAAGTTTCCATTTTCATCCTTGAATAATGCACGACCATAACCACCGTAAGCAGCATCAACGTGAAGATAGAAGTAAACGCCTTGTTTTTCCATTTCTTTACGGAACTTAACGATACGATCTACTTCATCAACTTGTCCTTCTTCAGTAGTACCGACAACAGCTACAACGCCTAAGATTGGAATCTTCTTTGCAGCAAGATCCTTAATAGTGCTTTCTAACTTGTCAATATCCATTCTGAAGTCGCTCTTTACAGGAATTTGAATCATTTGATCCAAGCCAACTCCAGAAATATCTAAGGCCTTCAACCAAGAATAGTGCTTAGTGTAAGGAACAATGAACTTACCTAATTTTTGAATGTTTTTACCACTACGTGAAGAGTGGGCTTTAACTTCATCAATTTGTTCAGGTGTAAGGGTAGCAAGGATCTTCAAAACGTCTTCAACTGACATGTTGAGCAATTCCCATTCGCTCTTACCCTTTACTTTATCGGGAACAACTTCTTTGAAAGCTAAAGGCATAGATTTAAATTGACGAGCGTACCATAAACCTTCAAGGTTAGCCATTGAACCATCATGAGTAATGTGACCCCAGCCATGCTTATAATCAAAAAGCTTAGCGAAGTCTTCACCAACTTCTGCTTCCATCTTTGAGGTTGCCATTGAAGATTCCAAAGCAACGTTGTTACTATTCCATAGCATGGCGTAGCAATAAGCTAACATTGATGGCATTAAAGTATCTGAGTTCATTTGTCCCCAATAACGACCAGCTGACATCCATGGGATAGTGCCTGGACGTAATCTTTGGTCTAATTCAGTCAATACTTCATGTTGGCGACGCAATGAATCTTGATATTCTTTCTTTGTTTCGTCATTATCAGTAATGGCAGGAATATCAGAAGGAATATAATTCTTTCTCCATCCTAAGTGGTTTTGTACCAATCTAGTCAATTCGTCAAGATAGGTAGACCCATTTTCTGATTTGTCCCCAATGAATAGTGATTTATAATTTATATCTTCACTCATTTTAATAATCCTCCTTTTAAAATAAGTGGCGTTTATTAAATAACGCTGTATTAACCTGACACCTTTTAGCATAATAAAAAAAAAAAAAAAACAAGTATAACGACTTAAGCGGATACAAAAGCTTGATATGACAAGGTTTAAATAACATTCAAAAATAGTGTTTTTAAATAAGAACATATGGTAAATAAAAATATTGCTGTTATATTTTATAAAATAAGATTATTTAATAATGAAAATTTACTTTAGTTTTATCGAGTAAACGTAACTGAAATAAATTTTTCTACAAAAAAGAATCGAAAAAACAATTTAGAAGAAAGTAGATCCAAAGCACACAATTGCTTATAAAATTATGAAACGAAAGCAAAGAAAAACCAACCTGCATAAACAGATTGGTGAATTAGCTTATTTTATAGATTTCAACGGCCAATTTGACACGGAACAGATAATTTATTAAGAGCAAAATTTAGTAGGATTTTTTAAGTTCTGAATTTTTCGAGAGGCTTTTTATAAACTTATGTGCAATACTATACGATCAAAAAAATAGTGTACCAACTATCTTTGTCAGATACGTAGTACACTATTTCATTTAGAGTAATATCTATAATTTTAAATTGTATTATTTATTATTTTTATTTTTCATGAGTTCGGGATGATTTTTAAGTTCTCGAATAGCTGTTGGAATACCACCCATTTTATCTAATCTCTTCTTACCTATGAAGAAGTAAAGAATGGCGGTTACTGCAGCAACAACAATAGAAAGCAAAATAGTTTCCCAAGTAAAGTTAAATACTAAATAGCAAGCTACCAATAATGCTAATACGGGGATAATGTCGCCACCAGGAAGCTTGAAGCCATGATTTGGATATTGACCAGTGTGTTTAAATTTAATAACTGCGAAGATTGATGGTACGTATTGAACAAACGATGCCAATACTATACAACCTACTAAGAATAAGTATGATTGAGTGATTAAAAGAAGTGTTACTGCAGCCGTTAAAATTATACCTACCCATGGAGCATCAAACTTATTTTTCTTTCCTACCCAATTAGGTAATAAATGATGCTCAAGAGATAGAGAAGCAATTAAAGCAGGAGTATTGAAAGAACACGTAAATGCCACTCCAAAGATACTTAATAAGACACCAATAATAACTACAATATAGCCCCATTCGCCTACGGCTGACTTAAAAGCATTAGCAATTGGGATAGTATACCAAGACATTTTATGTCCCAAAATACCAATTGCGATTAATAGCATTAAAGTATATAAAATCGTTACACTGATCATTACTGCAATAAGAGCGCGTGGAATATTTCTTGCCGGATTCTTCATCTGTGAGGCAGCAATTGGAATAAATGAGAAGCCACTAAATAAATAGAAGACAACACTAAAGGCTGCACCAAAATGATGGAAGAAAGGACCAACACCTTTTGCGGCAGCTGCTGGCATTACTGGATGGAAGTTAGCAATATGCATAAAGAATACGCCAACAATGATAAAAAGAATAATCGTTGATAATTTAGCAATTGAGGAAGTATTGTCGATCACTTTAACCAAAGAACGACCAAAGAAATTAATTATTGAAAATAATATAATCAGTCCTATTCCAACTGCAAAATAAATTGAAGTTTGATTAAATGCTGGAATAAAACTTTTGAGTGTTGTTAGAAATGCTACTACTTCGGCTGCATAGGTACAACAACCTAAAAACCAAGTAAATACACCTAATTCATATCCAGCAAATCTACCAAATGCATTGTAAGAGTAGAGCCATGCAGCTCCGGAACCTGTAAATCGACTTGCTAAATCTGCATAACATAAAGCAATTAGACCAACTGTTATGGCTGCAGACAACATAACAACTACACTAAGCAAGTTCATATCTTTATAAATTGATTGCGGAAGCAAAAATGCTCCAGAACCTATAATTCCATTAATTCCTAAAAAGTAGATAGAGATAAAGGTTAGCTTTTTAGGAACAGTTTTTTTAACCATAGTACTTACCACCTTTTAAACTGTTCACTTGTACTAATTACATATTTACTCTCACGTCCAACATAACAGTAGTAACCCAAAAAAACAAATTTTTAGTACCTATAGTATAGTTATCAAATATCATTAGGTTTTTGCAATTATATTTTTTCTTTTTTTAGTCTATCTAGCATTTATATACAAATATGCTTAGATAGGCTTTTTTTAGATGCTAAGCCTAATATATTGCATTTTTTTTTTTTTTATTATACTAAAGGCGAAAGTTGAAGGGTGTTATTTATTAGCCCTTATTGTTTTTGAAAAGGAGAGAATTATGAATAACTTTAGTAATCAAGATGAGAAAGAGTTGGAGAAGCTAGGAGCTTTTGAAATAAGCAGAAAAATGCTTGCTTTAGCTCAAAAAAATGAGCAAAGTAATATTTTCTTAAATGCTGGTCGAGGAAATCCAAATTGGATACAAACTATTTCTCGTTTGGCATTTGCACGATTAGTACAATTTGGTGTATATGATTCAAAGCAAACCATTGATAATGGCATAATGGCTGGTTATATGCCAACAGAAGGAATTAGGGAAAGATTATTTGCATTTTTAGATCCAGATAAAAATGAAGAAGATCAATTCCTAGTTGATGCCGTAAATTATTGTCACGATACTTTGAAGCTAGATCGTGACGATGTTGTAGCTGAATGGGTAAACGGAGTAATTGGAAATGATTATCCAGTTCCTGACAGATGTTTGAAGAATACGCAAGTGATAATTAATCATTATCTTCAAGGTCTATCATATGAAGGCGTAGATTTGGAGAATGAAACGCAACTATTTCCAACTGAGGGTGCCACTGCAGCAATTGTTTATGCATTTCATTCTTTATCAGAAAATCATTTGTTGAATAAAGGAGATAAAATTGCTATTAATACTCCAATTTTTACTCCATATTTGAGAATCCCTGAATTGAATGATTATGACTTAGTCGAAGTAGACTTGCATTCATATGAAAAGAACAACTGGGAAATTAATCCAAAAGAAATTGAAAAATTAGCAGATCCATCAGTAAAAGCATTCATTGTCGTTAATCCAACCAATCCTACTTCAAAAGAATTTGATGAAACTGCTTTAACTGCGATTAAACAAGCTACTACTAAGAATCCAGATCTAATGATTATTAGTGATGAAGTATATGGTGCTTTTGTTCCTCACTTTAAGAGTATTTACAGTGTTGTTCCATACAATACCATGTTAGTTTACTCATATTCGAAATTATATGGTTGTACAGGTTGGAGACTAGGAGTTATTGGCTTAAACGATGAAAACGTCTTTGATCATAATATTTCTAAGTTAGATGCTGCAGATAAAGCTGAATTAAATAAACGTTATGGCAGCAATGTCTTAGATCCTGCGAAGATGAAATTCATTGACCGTTTAGTAGCTGATAGTAGATCAATCGGTTTATATCACACAGCTGGGTTGTCAACTCCACAACAAATTATGGAAAGCCTATTCTCCTTAAGACATATGTTAACGACTACAAATGGTGGAACTAGTGATCCATATATTGAAATTGCTAGAAAATTAGTTGATAAAAGATACCAAGATTTGCATAAAGCTATGGGTGCTCCAGAAGATAACACGGATACTAATACTCACTATTATTCATTAATTGACGTATATAGATTAGCTGAAAAGACTTATGGAAAAGAATTTAGAGATTACTTAGCTGATGATTTCCAACAAGTTGACTTCCTATTGAGATTAGCTGAAAAGAACGGTGTTGTCTTAGTTGATGGTGTTGGTTTTGGAGCAAAACCAGGTGAGTTAAGAGTATCTCAAGCCAACTTGCCAACTAATGACTACGCAGTAATTGGTAAACAAGTATTAGATGTGTTGAAAGATTACTACAAAGAATTTGAAGATAAAAACAGTAAGAAGTAAAAGAGGTAGATGAGAAAAAATGAATGTGTGGCATTCAATATGTAAATTTGTATTAACAAATCCATCAGTAGCTATCTTTCTTACCTTAGGACTAGGTTATCTACTTGGTAGGTTTCATATTAAGAGCTTTAAACTTGGTGCTACTGTCGGAGTTTTGTTGGTAGGCTTAGTTATTGGCCAAATGGGCAAGTTTCAAATTGCTCCAGTTGTTAAAAACTTATTCTTTGATCTCTTTATCTTTACGATTGGATATGAAGTCGGACCAGTATTTATTAATAGCTTTAAGAAAAAAGGTATTAAGTTTATTATCCAAAGCGTTATCTTTTCAGTAATTGCTTTTGGAGTCGCTTTTGGTTTCTTTAAAGTATTTCATGTTAAATTTGGTGAAGCGGGTGGTATTATTGCCGGCGCTTTAACTCAATCAGCATGTATTGGAACAGCTAATTCTGCAATTGAAGCCTTACATATATCTTCTGCGGCTAAACAAGCAGCTATGTCTCAAGTTGCAATTGCGTATGCGTTGACCTATGTGTTTGGTACTGTTGGAGTTTTGATCTTTTTAAAGAATATTGCTCCTGCAATTCTTCACGTTAACTTGAAAGAAGCTACTAAGAAATATATTGAGACGAACCATATTAAGTCGCAAACACAAGGTGTTAAGCTTTCTTCTAATATTCGAATCAGAGCGTTTGAAATTACAAAAGATTCTGAGTTAGTTGGAAAAAGTGTTCAAGCTTTTGATCAGGCCAATGATGGTCTAGTTATTGAAGAGATTTATAGAAATAAGCAACCTTTAACTAGCTCTAAAACCATTTTAAAGCCAACTGATGTAATAATTGTTGTTGGTAATATAAAGAGTTTTGCTTCATTTAGTAACTCTCACACTGCACTTAAAGAAATTGATGTAAATAATTATCCTATTCAATTAAAGAAAGCCACTGTACTACTAACTAAAGAATATTCATATAATACTTTAGAAAAATTCCTAGCTAATGGTGTTTTAATTGATAGTGCACAACATGATGGTAAAAATATAGAGGATTATACCAAGTTAACTACAGGTGACCACGTAACACTTGTTGGTCCAGCAAATTATCTTAAAAACAATATTAAACTTATTGGATATGTTAAAGCCGCTGGAACTAAGACTGATGTAAGCTTTATGTCAATTGGTATTTTCTTAGGTATCTTATTAGGTGCCATTGTTATTACAATTCATAAAATTCCTTTGACTCTTGGTGGAGGCGGAGGTGCCTTATTTGCTGGTCTATATTTTGGTTGGCTCCAAGAAAGACATCCAAATACAGGAGTTATCCCGCCTTCAACAGCCTGGTTATTAAAGAGTTTAGGCTTGAACCTATTTATTGGTGTTGTAGGTCTTGAAGCTGGTAGCGGATTTGTTACTGCTTTAAAGGAAATGGGTTGGTTAGTATTTGTAATTGGGGTATTTGTATCAATTTTGCCTCACTTCTTTACTTTACTTATTAGTAAATTCTTTTTAAAGATGGACATTGTTGATAATATTGGGTCACTTTGTGGCTCAGGAACTATTACTGCGGCTTTGAATGCTGTAAATGCAGAAACTGACTCTACTGTTTTTGCATTAAGTTATACACCAACTTATGCCTTAGGAAATATTTTCTTGACAGTTATGGCTCCTTTAGTTGTAGCCTTACTAGCATAAAATTGATTGATAAGAAATTAGAACAAGAAAAATATTTGATATCGTCTAAAGTAAGGAGGTGATGAATTTTTTATAATTTTAACCATAGTTACTATTTTTTGAAAATACCTGACTCTTAAAATCCCTATATGATAAATAGGGTAAAAGTAGCAAAAGATATTATCATTTGTTGCTTACATATTTAATCTCAGAGATCTATTTACTTATAATAAAATAGATATATAAACTAATTTTCCATAGAGTTCATACGCTTTAAGCATGTTTATTCTTGATGATGCAGCTGTAAAGCCGTCTTCCGTATCATTTAAGAGTATTTAATTCAGTGAGTATGGATTTTTAGAGAAAATCAAAAAATGAAATAACCTCAAATTCTTTTTTCGAATTTGGGGTTATTTTGTATAAATTATTTTTTCGCAAATTGCAATAATAAATTGAACACTTTTAGTTAAGCTGCTTGATAGATTAGATCTAATTCTCTTTCAAAGATTTCATCTGGTGTATGATAGGCCAGTATGTTTCTTGGCAAAGAATTGCACCAGGTTTCAATATCAATGATGTCTTGTAAAGAATAGTTAGCTATTGCTTCTCCTTTAGGAATGAATCTGCGAATAAGACCATTGTGTCTTTCAACTGTTCCTTTGTCACAAGATGTATAAGGATGAGCATAGTAAACTAAAGTATTTGATACGTCTTTTAAGTTTGAAAGATCTGCAAACTCTGAGCCATTATTAGTGGTAATGGTTTTAAAAATATCATTCCAATGTTCGCTATATTGCCTTTGGAGTTCTTTAAAGGCCTGCATGACACTGTTGTCGGGAATACGAAGAATTAAGAACTCACGACTCATACCCTCAGATAAGGTTAGCAGCACCTCATCATCTTTGCTCTTATGTCCGAGAACTAAATCGCATTCCCAATGGCCAAACTCATTACGTTCACTAATTTCTTTTGGACGTTCTTCAATGCTTCTGCCAAGTTTTT
>CANRQR010000040.1 GCA_947641735.1 uncultured Lactobacillus sp. | reverse complement strand
AGGTGATGTTCTACCACTGAACTACTTCCGCAGTACATTTATTAGTATAGCAAAATATCTTTTTATTGCAAGCATTTTTTTGAAAAAAATATAAAAAAATAGACCGTCCTCTACGACAGTCTATTTAAAAAATTATTTATTCTTTTTATTCTTCAAATCTTCTTGCACTTCAGCTTCAACACTTTCCACCTTTTCAGGGCGCATTGTTGGGAAGAGTAAGACATCACGAATAGCAGGAGCATCAGTTAAAAGCATTACCAAACGATCAATACCAATACCCAAACCACCTGTAGGAGGCATACCGAATTCCATAGCACGAAGGTAATCTTCATCAATCATATCTGCTTCATCGTTACCGGCTTCTCTTTCAGCCATTTGGTCTTCGAAACGATGACGTTGATCATCTGGATCATTTAATTCTGAGAATGCATTACCATATTCTGCACCCATAATGAAGATTTCAAAACGATCAGTAAATCTTGGATCATCAGCATTCTTCTTAGCAAGTGGAGATACTTCTACTGGGTGTCCATAAACAAAAGTAGGTTGAACAATTGATCCTTCACCGAATTCTTCAAAGAAGGCATTGATAATGTGGCCAACCTTCCAGTAGCTTTCATAGTGAACCTTGTGTTCATCAGCAACTTTTCTTGCTTCTTCAATAGTCATTGGCTTCCAGAAGTCAACACCAGTCTTTTCCTTGATTAAATCAACCATGTGAACACGGCGGAATGGCTTACCTAAGTCAATATCAGTTCCTTGGTAAGTAATCTTACCATCTGGTGAAACAACTTTAGCAGCTGCTCTAATAATTCCTTCTGCTTCATCCATTACATCATGGAAGTCCCAGTAAGCTGCATAAGTTTCAAGTTCGGTAAATTCTGGGTTGTGCTTAGTATCAAGACCTTCATTTCTAAATACACGGCCGATTTCATAAACACGTTCCATACCACCAACAATTAAACGCTTCAATGGAAGTTCCAAAGCAATTCTCATGTAAAGATCAATATCCAAAGCATTGTGGTGAGTAATAAATGGACGAGCTTCAGCACCACCAGGAATATTGTGGAGAACTGGAGTTTCAACTTCTAAGAAATCTCTATTATTTAAATAACCACGAATAGCTTGAATAATTTGAGTACGGTGAACAAAACGCATGTAACTATCATGATTTGTAATTAAGTCAAGGTAGCGTTGACGATAAATTTGTTCAACATCCTTTAAACCATCCCATTTATTAGGTAATGGACGGAGAGCCTTAGATAAGAAAGTAATGTGAGTAGCACGAATAGTCAACTCACCAGTATCGGTCTTCATTACTTCACCATCAATACCTAAAAAGTCACCAATATCGGACTTCTTAAAAATCTTGTAGTTATCTTCACCAACGATATCTTTACGTACATAAATTTGAATCTTACCAGTACGGTCATAAAGATCTGCAAATCCAACTTTACCCTTACCACGTTTTGCAAGCATACGACCTGCAATCTTAGTCATAGGCATATCAGCATTTAATTCATCTTTATCTTCGTTGCTATACTTTTCATTCAAAGTACGAGCTAAGTCTTGACGATCAAATTTTCTTACGCCGAAAGGTTCAATACCATTTTCACGCATTTCGTCCATTTTTTCACGACGAGCGATTAGTTGGTCGTTCATTTCATTCTTTGCCACTCTAAAAACTCCTTTTATTGGTTAATTTGCTTTTGTCTCGCTTCATATTTTTCCACAAAATCATCTAGCAAGTCAAAAACTTCTTGTTTCGTCCAAACATCATTTATTTTAGCACGGGTTCGAGCTGAACGGGGAATTCCTTTTAAATAATAAGCTGCTTGTCTTCTAAATTCAGGAACAGCAATTTTTTCTCCCTTAAGATCAATCAATCCATTTAATTGATCTTTAGCAGTTTCAACTTTTTCTTCAACAGTTTGTGGACGTAATTTCTCTCCGGTATCCAAATAGTGGACCATATCTTTAATAATCCATGGATTCCCTAAAGCCGCTCTACCAACCATCACTGCATCTGCTCCAACATCTTCTAGCATTACTTTTGCCTTTTCAGGAGTAGTAACATCCCCATTACCAACAAAAGGAATAGTCAAAGCATCTGCTACATCCTTCAAAGTTTCCCAGTCAGCTTCGCCCATGTACATTTGCTTTCTAGTCCGACCATGCATCGCAACAGCACTAGCTCCTGCTTCTTGAGCAGCCAAAGCATTTTCAACCGCAAAAATATGTTTTTGATCCCAGCCTGTTCTCATCTTAACAGTAACTGGTTTACTTACATTACGAACAACTGCATGGACCATTTGATAGATCTTATTTGGATCTAATAGCCAACGAGCTCCAGCATCAGTTTTTGTTACCTTTGGTACAGGACAACCCATATTAATATTGATAATATCAGCTGCTGTATGAGTATCAACATAATGAGCAGCTTCAACTAAAGTTTCCTCACTACCACCAAAAATTTGAATACTCATTGGATGTTCACGAGGATCAACCGTTAACATTTCCAAGGTCTTTTTATTGCGATAAATAATTCCATGATCTGAAATCATTTCACACACTACTAGGCCTGCACCAAATTCTTTACATACTACTCGGAAAGCAGCATTTGAAATTCCAGCCATCGGTGCAACTACTACACGATTAGGAATTTCAACATCCCTAATTTTCCAACTATCGTTTTTCATACTTGCTCACCCTTTCAAATACCCTAATATCATAGCAAAACTATTCATTACACACCACTTTAATTTGCCTTCTTAAGGACATCTTTTAACTCATCTTCAGTAAAATGATATTTTTCTTTACAAAAGCGGCAAACTAACTCTGCGCCATGATCCTTCTCAATCATTTCTTTTAATTGTGCTGGTTTTAAGGTAGCCAAGATTTGACTATATTTTTCTTTCGAACAATCACAAGCAAAAGAAACATCCTCTTTAGCTAAAATTTTACAATCAGTCCCTAAGATTCTCTCTGCCAAATTTTCAGGTGTCATTCCATCTAAAAATAAAGTAGAAAGATTAGGAAGAGCCTTGATTCTCTTTTCAACTTCAGCCAATTGCTCATCAGTAGCTCCAGGTAATGCCTGTAAAATAAATCCGCCAGCTGCCCCAATCTCATTATTAGGCTCAACAAATACTGATAGACCAACAGCTGAAGGAATTTGCTCTGATTTGGCTAGATAATATGTAAAATCTTCTGCAATCTCCCCACTAACAATTGGAACTTGACCTGTATATGGTTCCTTCAAACCTTGATCTTTGGTTACCTCAAGCCAACCTTTTCCAACGGCTTTTGCCACATCGATATGCCCATCTTTTTTAGGTGGAAGAGCTATATGGGGATTTTGGATATATCCTTTAATTGTTAGATCAGCTTTTGCTGTTACAATAGTTGCTCCCACTGGACCATTTCCAAGTAATCTAACAGTTAATTCATCTTTATATTTCAATAAAGCTGCTGACAAGAGCAATCCTCCAATAAGTGTTCTTCCAAGCACAGCTGAAGATGCACTCCAAGTATCATGTCTTTTTTGTGCTTCACTTACTAAATCTTTAGCATCAACCGTAATTAATCGTAAATTCTTAGTTTTATCAATTGCTTTTACTAAATAATCTTTCATTTTTTTCTTTCTCCTAAAAAATAAAGCCTATAAATTATAGACTTTATTCTTTGACTAATATTTTTTCTTTTCCAAGTACCTATTAAATACCACTAGTAAGATTATACCTATGATACTTGTTATAACTCCAATAAGCAATCCAGGAGTCCTATATCTCATTACTACAGTATGCTTACCAGATTTCATATTTAAACCAATAAATACATCCAAAGTTCGGCTAACCTTAACTGGTTTACCATCTACTTTTACTTTCCAACCCCTACTGTATGGAATAGTAGTTACCAGATTTTCGTTTTTAGTGGTATTTATTTTTCCTGATAGATAATTATCTCTAAAAGTTGTTAAGTGCATCTGTTTTTTATTATTAACTTGTGAAACTTTAGATCGCAATAAAGTTGAATTAATATTTACTAAACGTGGTATTTCGCTAGTCAGAATTCGTTTATTTCCTGCTAGGCTCCACTTAATTTGGACCTGTCCTTTTTGATTTGCTCGAACACCAATTAGTTGTTTAACTTGTGGTTGAAGTCGAACATCTTTTTTATTAATGGTAATACTTAATTCAGGTTTATTATTTCTATCCTGCGTTGCATGATAAGTAGTTAGTGGATCCGCAAATCCCATTAAATCTTTACCAAATTGAACATAGGCCGTTTCTTTTGGTTTCAAACCGTCAAAAGTAAAAGTTACACTTCCCTCTTTATCAGATGTCCGAGTGACTGTAAACTTCTTCCTTTCCTGATTCAACTCACTATCAGTTACTTTAATTTTTGCAACTTTTGGACTATAAGTTAAGACATTTCCTTGAGTTTGAGTTAACGAATTTAAAACTAAATTTTGATTATAAACAGGATCATCACTCTTAAATTTTAAATTATTAGATAAATTACCAGCAAAAACAAGTGGTAATGTATCAGTTCGATATGCTGTGTACTGCTTTTCTTTTAATAAAATTGGATTATTTTTCAAATCATCTCTCAGCCCATAACTAATATATTCAGGGGAGATACTCTGACTTGGTAAGGAATTATCAATAAAACCACCAATATTGAAAATAGCATCAGTCACTACTGTTCCGGTTTTATAGAAATAATAATAACCATATGCTGATAATCCTAAGTTAGCATATAATTTACTAATTTTGGGATCATTATTAGAAGAAAAAATCTCTGCTCCTTTGTAGTTAAATGCGTAGCTTTCGCCACGATCATTATTTAAAAAATAATTTTTGGCTATTCTTTTACTTTTAACACTAGCTGGCAAATGATCAAATAACTCTTGGTTTTCAGTTACATAATTAGAGTATATATTACTTCTCATCCCTATTCGATCCAACATAAGATAACTACTAATAGCAATCTCTACTACTCCTACCATCACGAGAACAAAACGAAATGATTTATGGTCTGAAAAATAAAGTAAAATACTAAACAAAATAATTAAGCCCAGCGAAACCAACATATACATATCGTATTTTCCATAGTGCAGTCTTAAGACAGTCACTAAAAGTCCAACAACGAAGTAGATTCCTGATGCTAATAGAAGTTGTTTTTTCTTTAAATCAAAACCTGCTAATTCTTTTGCAGCTAATAATAAAATCCAAAAGATAATAATAAAACTAAATCTATATGGAAAACCAACTGGTTTTTGTCCTCCATGCCAGAAAAGATAGATTTTTGTTTGAACCAAACTTAGTAGAAAAACTAAACCAATCACTAAGTTAATAATTCTTTCTTTTTTTGAATTCTTATTATCAATAAAGTACAAAATAAAAATAATTATTGCTAAAGTACCAATAAATAAAAGGGGCGATCCATTAAAGGTATTCTTCATAAAGAGAGCAGATATGCTTTTAGCAATTGAAGAAACTGGACTTAGTCTAAAACCTTCATTGATAGTGTGTTCAGCAAATTTATTATTAGATAGATTCATCCAGGTTGGTAAAGTAATAACCGCACTAATTAGCCCACTAATTAGTGAACTTATTACAAAATCAATTATCTGCTGGATGAATATTTTTTTATCCTTAAAATTATTGATTGTATAAGCACAAAAGGCAATTACCATGAAGATACAAATCATGTAGCTAATATAATAGTTAAAAATTATGGCACATGCTAGCAAGACAATATAAAGAGTCCAGTGTCTTTTAACTAAACCTTTGATCAGAGCGTAAATAATTAATGGTAATAGGATTACTCCATCGAGCCACATTAAATTTGCTCCATATCCGATGCAGTATCCACTTAATCCATAAATAATTCCCAGAAAAACTGAATAGATCTGATTTTTAAAATTGAAAAAATTTAAGATTAAAAATGTAAATGCTGCACTAGCTAAACCTAATTTGATAATAATTATTACATAAAGTGCTAAATTTATTTGACTAGCTGGGAATAACAAAATTAGTAAATTAAATGGGCTAGCAAGATAGTAACCAATGTTTCCAGCCATATCCGCGCCTAACCCATTAGCAAAACTAAATTGCAAACTGCTCCAGTTTCCTAAAATCAAACGACGAAGATATTGAAAAAATGACAGATATTCATCTGGTAAATCTCCACCCCATAAAACTCCACCTAAAAACGGATTACAATTTGCCAAACTAGATACAATTAGGAAAATCGCTATAGTTATTCCGAAACTTATCAAACACAGTTTCAGAATATTTTTCTTTTCTTTACTCAACTTTTTCATTATTATCCTTAATTCTAAATACACCCCTCTAATTTTAGAGGGGTGTACAATCTTTATTTCACCTATTTATTAGTTTTCTGACTAATAGATGTTTTATTTTTCTTTAGATAGACCGTATATACAGCTAAGGCAATAATACCGATAATGCTTAGTAAAGCACCGATGACAAAACCAGGTGTTCTATATTTGAAAGTTATTTGATGCGTTCCCGGCTTTAATTTTAAGCCAATAAACACTTTCAAAGTTCGATTAATTTTAACTGGTTTTCCGTCAACTTCTGCTCGCCATCCTTTACTGTAAGGAATGGTGGTTGCTAAGTTTTCATTTTTATCAGTCTTTACTGTTCCAGCTACATAGCTATCCCTAAACGCGGAAAACTTCATGCGATTATTTTGAGCTTTTTTAACCTTATCTTCTAATGCAGTTTGATCAATATTCACAAAACGTGGATATTTAAACTCAACTTCATTTGACTTTCCGTCTAAAGTCATCTTCACTACCAGTTTTCCGTCTTTATCAGCTTGAACTCCAATAAGTTGATCTGTGTATTGTTGAAGATGAACATCTTTTCCATTAATTGAGACAGTAAATGGTAAACGGTAATCCGGCTTTTGCTTCATTTGATAGCTATTTAAAACCACAATCTGCTCCATTAAATTCTTACTAAAGCGGATGTAACCAACTTGATCAGGTTTCAAATTGCTATATGTAAAGGTTATAGTACCAGGATTTTCGGAAGTTCTCTCAGCTTTAAACTTACCTTTCTTAAATTTAAGATTTATATTCTTAGAATTAATTTCAGCATTTTTAGAGCTATAGCTCAAAACATCTTTTTTAGTTTGAGTTAAAGAATTTAAAACCAAATTTTGATTATATACTGGATTTTCTTCTTTAAACTTCAGCTTATTAGCTAAACCACCTGCAAAGGCAAAAGGTAAAGTTTCATTTCGATAGGCCGTCTTATCACCCTGTTTTAGAATTACAGGATGATTCTTTAAATCATTTCTCAAACCATAGCTAATGTATTCTGGTGAAACACTTTGATTAGAAAGCGAACTATTAATAAACGTTTTTACATTAAAAATAGCATCTGTTACTACAGTACCTGTTTGATAATAGTAGAAATAACGAAAAGTTGAAAAACCAAGATCAGTCATTAATGAACTAATGCGAGAATCATTATTTGATGAAAATTCTTCCATCCCCCGGTAATTAAAAGTGTATCCCTCACCGCGATCATTATTTAGTTCATAGTTTTTAGCCAATCTACCCGTTTTATCAGAATTTGGAATTCGAGAAATAATACTCTGATTCTCAGACACATAAGATGGATATGCTCCACTTTTCATTCCGAGGTGATTCAAACCAATATAGGCATTACCGGCTAATTCAACTAATCCTACCAATAATAAAGTTACACGAACAAATCGTTTATCAGAGAAATAAACCAAGATTCCAAATATAATTACTAGGACAACTGCCAGCCAAGCATAACCATTCCATGGTCCAATTCTACGACGAATATATACAGCTGCCAAACTAACAAGTAAGTAAATTCCAGCAGCAATGAGTCTTTCGTTTTTACTTTCTTTTCGATACTCACTTAAATTAGAGAGTTCTTTTGCCGCCAAAAGTAAAAACCAGAATACAATAATAAATCCAAAACGATATGGATAAGCAATAGTTTGTTGACCACCATGCCAAAAGAGATAGATTTTTGGCACAGTAATACTCAACACAAAAAATAGTCCAATAACTAGATTAGTAATTCTTTCTTTGATAGAGTTACGTCCATCAATAAAGTAAAGAATAAATACAATTAAAACTAACGTACCAACAAAAATTGGTGCCCAATCATTGTAAGTATCGCCAATAAATAATCGTGAAACAGCTTTTCCGCCACTAATTAAAGTTTTAATTTTAAAATTAGAATTAAAGTCTGCCTGAGACAACTTATTGCTAGAAAGGTTAAAGAAAGTTGGTAGAATAACTACTGCGCTGATTAACCCACTAATGATTGAACTAATTGCAAAACCGGTAAATTGATGAAGAAAAGTTTTGCGATTTTCAAAATTGTTAACTGTATATGCCAAAAACAATATTACTAAAAAGATACAAATCATGTAGCCAATATAGTAATTAAAAATGATAGCACATGCTAGTAAAATACTGTAAGCCAGCCAAACATTCTTCTTGATTCCTCTGATCAATGCATAGGAAATTAACGGAAGTAAGACTAAACCATCAAACCACATTACATTTCCAGCATAAGCAATCGAATATCCGCTCAAGCCATAAGCAATTCCTAAAAAGACAGGATATGCTTGGTACTTAAATTTAAACCATTTTAAACTAAGCCAGGTAAAGGTTCCACTCATTAAACCTAATTTGATCAGGATAATAATATACACAGCAATATTCATTTTACTTGCTGGGAACAGGAACACAATAAAGTTCAGAGGGCTGAGAAGATAATAACCGATATTTCCGGCCATATCTCCACCTAAACCATTAAGGAAGCTAAATCCCGCACTACTCCAATTACCGAGCATTAAGTGACGATAATATTGAAAGAAGGATAAATATTGATTTGGTAAATCCCCACTATAAAGAACTCCCCCAAAGATCGGATTACAATCTGTCAAAGTAGATAAAAGGAAAAAGAGAACTATAGTTGTTAAACAACTTATTAGGCTTATCATTAAAATCTTTTTTTCTTTTTTACTTAAATATTTCATTCTTAATACCAAAAAACTCCTTTCTAAAATCTGCAATTTCAGTATTAGAAAGGAGTTTAAACATTACTATTACAATAAACTCTTACTCATCCTTATTTTCATCTGAACTGTGATCATCAGATTCATTCTTTTCAGATGGTGGATTAAGTGGAATATTATCAATATTCTTATGATCATCAGGAAGTGGATGAATGTCTTCTTTATCATCCTTATTTTCAGTTTCTTCTCTTTGTTGATCCTTCTTTTCCATTGCGGCTTTTGCTTCTTCATAAGTGGAAGCTTTAGACTCACTTGGAAATTCATTTTCATCATTTTCAGGCATTTTACCAGTCTTGAATAATGAAAGAATTTGTTTTTCGTTTAAAGTTTCATACTTGAGTAAGGCTTCTGCAATAATCTTATGAGTTTCACGGTGACTCTTAATGATATCAACTGCTTGTTTATGACCTTCATCAAGAATTTCTTTAACTGCTTCATCAATCTTAGCAGCTGTAGCTTCACTATATGGCTTAGTTCCATAAGGTGATTGCATACTTGGGGATTCAAGCTCAGTCATACCAACATCAGTCATACCATATTGAGTAACCATACCCCGAGCGATGTTAGTTGCTTGTTCAAAGTCATTTGAAGCACCAGTAGACTTATCGCCCACAACTACTTCTTCACCAGCACGACCACCCATTAAACCAGCAACTTGTTCCATCAACTGCTTCTTAGTGATGATGTTTTCGTCTTCTTTTGGAAGCATGATGTTATATCCACCAGCACGGCCTCTAGGAACAATTGTAACCTTACGAACGGTTCTTGAATCACTAAGAACCAATCCAACAATTGCGTGTCCTGCTTCGTGGTAGGCAACACGTTTTCTTTCTTCTGGAGAAATAACAGTATCTTTCTTAGCTGGGCCGGCAATAACTCTATCTTCAGCTTCATCAATATCAGAAGCTGTAATTTCAGTCTTATTACGACGAGCAGCAACTAAAGCAGCTTCGTTCAAAACATTTTCAAGATCAGCACCAACGAAGCCAGGAGTTTGACGTGCTACTTCCTTTAAATCAACATCAGGGGCTAAAGGTTTATTCTTAGCATGAACCTTTAAAATAGCTTCACGGCCTTTAACATCTGGGCGACCAACTAAAACCTTACGGTCAAAACGACCAGGACGAAGAAGTGCGGGATCAAGAACATCAGAACGGTTAGTAGCTGCCATAACAATGACACCTTCATCACCTTCGAAACCATCCATTTCAACCAGTAATTGGTTTAAAGTTTGTTCTCTTTCGTCATGGCCACCACTTACGCCATTACCACGTTTACGTCCAACAGCATCAATTTCATCAATAAAGATGATACTTGGTGCATTTTTCTTAGCTGTTTCAAACAGATCACGTACACGAGATGCACCAACACCGACAAACATTTCTACAAAGTCTGAACCAGAAATTGAATAAAATGGTACACCGGCTTCACCTGCAACTGCACGTGCAAGTAAAGTTTTACCAGTACCTGGAGGACCCTCAAGAAGAACACCAGCCGGAATTCGAGCACCTAATTTAGTATATTTTGCTGGATTCTTTAAGAATTCAACAATTTCAACCAATTCTTGCTTTTCTTCTTCTTCCCCAGCTACATCTGAGAATCTAACCTTGTTTTTACTTGGATCTTGTGGCTTAACATGTGACTTACCAAAGTTCATCATACCGCCGCCACGGCCTTGTCCACCTTGATTCATCATCATCCAAAGCATGACAATAAAAATCAAAGTTGGGACAAGCATCACAATCGTAGAGATCCAGGTTCCAGATTGAGATTCACCTTGTCCAGAAATAGATGCCCCACTCTTTTGGGCAA
>CANRQR010000039.1 GCA_947641735.1 uncultured Lactobacillus sp. | reverse complement strand
ATAACTATACCTACTATTTACCCGTAGAATTACTTAAACGTGAATCTAGTGGAAACTAAAAAACATTAGGCACTTCAATGTGTCTAATGTTTTTTATTATTCTAAATACATTTTTCTAAAATCTTTTAGATCTTGCTTTGAAAAACCAAGTTCTTTAGTAAAGTAATTTTCAAAACCGCCATATCCAATATCAATTGTCTGAGTAATTCCCTCAATAGCGGTACCTTCACCTTCAGTAATATTCATTCGATTAACCATTTTAATCATCTCAGAATCACTTGGGAGTTGTTTTTTAAGCCCAAAAGTATACAGCTCATTTGTTAATAAATAGTCACGGGCAATTGTATGCTCGTCAACACCAAGGCCCTTTAGAATTAATGCTGTGGTCATTCCTGTCCTATCTTTACCAGCACTGCAGTGATACACTAACGCTTCATTTTCAGGCAATGTAAGTAGGGACGCAAACACACGGGCAAAAGCCTTTTGACTAGCAGGACTTAAAATCACATTTTGATAAATTTCACCTAAATAACTATTAACTTTAGGAATACGATGTAAAAATCGATACAGTTTATGACTATCATTAACAAAATTACCGCTGCTATCTTCTGCGTAGACATGACAATCGACAACTTCTACTCCACCCCATTTTCGGTCAGGAGCCATTAATTGTTCATTACTTGTCCGCAAATCGCAATCTACTGTGACCTTCATTTTTTCTAACTTTTCCTCATCGCTTTTAGTTAGACTACTTAAGGAATCAGAACGATAAATTTTATTCCACTTAACATGTTTACCGTCATTATTTTCATAGCCACCAATATCGCGAAAATTAACAGTACCATCAAAGGTAACTAAACGATTATGTTCCATACTTTTCATCCTTTATTATCCATATCATCTCTCAGTTTATAGTCTAGACTATTTTCTACAGTAATTAAGTATTTGAGATCTAAGTTCAGGAAAAGTTTTTCCCTTCTGCCTTGCGTACAGAACACTTTCACTTTGTTAGTTTATTTTTTATAATTGATAGTAATAATTTACCGAAAATAAATTTTAGGAGGTACAGCATAATATGTCAAAAGAACACATCGAAGCTTTAACAATTGCAGGTCATGATAGCGACGGAAGTGCTGGGATGCCAGCAGATTTACATGCTTTTTATGCACGTGGTGTTTATGGGATGGGGCTTTTAACTGCTGCTGTCGCAGGAAATTCTCAAGGTATTTTTGCACAACAATTAATGCCATTAGATTTTATTCAAAAGCAATTTGATGTTTTAAATGAAGACTTTAAAATAAAGGCTGTTAAAACAGGGATGCTAGCTAATAAAGACATCATTGATGTAGTTGCTAAAAACTTAAAACATTACCAAATGCAAAATATTGTGCTTGATCCAGTAATCATCACTAAACATGGAGCTACCCTTTTGGCAGATGATGCCTATCAAGCTTTTCTTGATGAATTAGTTCCCCTTGCAACAATTATTACACCAAACTTTTTTGAAGCTCAGAAATTGACTGGACTTGAACTAAAGAATGAAAATGAGATTAAACAAGGTGCAAGAAAACTACAAAAAATGGGCATTAAGAACGTTTTAATTAAGGGTAGTCACCATAATAGTAATCAAACCGAAGTTAAGGACTACCTTTTATTAGCAGATGGTTCAGAAGAATGGTTAACTAAGCCATATTTTAAAACAGACCGAGTTAACGGAACTGGTGATACTTTATCAGCGGTAATTACAGCTGAATTAGCTAAAGGTACTGATCTCAAAACTGCTGTTAAAATCGCTAAAGATTTTACCTATGAAGCAATTTCACATCCAATAAATGTTGGCTCTAAATATGGCCCAATCAACCATTTAGCCGCCCAAGAAGAAATGAACTAATATTTTTTACTAACTAGGATTTAAGGCAATTTTAAGTTATACTTTGAACATACAATTTAAATAAGGATGATAATTATGGCAGATAAAACAATAAAAATTGCATACTTATACGAAGATTTAATGAATACTTATGGAGATTCTGGCGATGTTAAAGTAATTCGTTACCTATTGGATAAGCAAGGCTATCAAACTGAAGTTGATAACATTTCATTAGACGCTAGTTTTGATGCTAATGACTACGACTTTTTATTCTTTGGTGGTGGTCAAGACTTTGAACAAACTGTTGTAGCTAAAGATCTGCCACGTCATAAAGAAACAATTGAAAACTATATCAAAGCCGGTAATCCAATGCTTTGTATCTGTGGTGGTTATCAATTGATGGGAGACTATTATAAAACTAACTCTGGCATTACCATCAAAGGATTAGGGATCTTACCTCTACATACAATTTTTAAGGCAGACAAGCGAATGATTGGTGATACGCGCTACATGACTGAATGGGGCGAAGTAAAAGCCTTCGAAAATCATTCAGGACAAACTTACTTTGATAATACTAATATGCTTCATCCCTTTGGTGAAATGATTGAAGGTTACGGCAACAATCCTCAAGATAAAGTTGAAGGTTTACGATACAAAAACTTTATTGGATCATATTCACACGGACCGCTACTTCGAAACACAAATGTGGCAAACGCAATTGTTAAAATGATTTTAGAACGTCACAAGGAGCGCACTGCTAATGAAGTTGAATCCGTTTAGGAAAGAAAGCCTCAAGCGTTATCTTGGTACTGATAAGCACTTTGTCAAAACGCTCGGGGCTTTTGACTTATTAACTATTGGTATTGGCGCAGTTATCGGTACAGGAATTTTTATTTTACCAGGAACAGTGGCCGCAAAAGAAGCGGGCCCTGGTGTCACCCTTTCATTTCTAATTGCTGCATTAGTTTGTACTCTAGCGAGTATGTGTTATGCCGAACTCTCTTCTAGCATCCCGGTTGCAGGCTCGGCTTATTCCTACGGAAATATTCTTTACGGAGAAGTTATTGGCTGGATTTTAGGCTGGGCATTAATCTTAGAATATATGTTATCAGTTGCTGCCGTATCTGCTGGATGGGCTTCTTATTTTAACTCCTTGCTACACAGCTTTGGCTTACACATCCCGCATCATTTTGAGGGACCATTTGATCCATTAAATGGTACGTACCTAAATTTATGGGCAGTTATTAGTGTTTTATTAATTGGAATCTTACTTTCTCGTGGAATGAAAGCATCCATGAAATTTAATAATGCTGCTGTTTTAATTAAGATAGCAATCATATTTATTTTTATTGGTGTCGGTTTATTTTTTATTAAGCCTAAAAACTATCAACCCTTCACTCCATATGGAACTACCGGCGTTTTACGAGGGGCAACCACAGTCTTTTTTGCATTTTTAGGTTTTGACGTTGTTTCATCTTCAGCAGCTGAGGTTAAAAATCCTAAAAAAAATATGCCAATCGGAATTATTGGCACATTAATTGTTGCTGCATTGCTTTACATGGGAGTATCAGCAGTTTTAACTGGAATGGTAAATTACAAGCAATTAGACGTAGCCAATCCTGTTGCCTACGCCCTAAAGCTAGTTAACCAAGGTTGGGTAGCAGATTTATTATCGATTGGTGCCATTGTTGGAATGAGTACAATGATGTTAACTATGATTTACTCAAGTTCACGTCTAATTTATTCCATTGGACGCGATGGACTCCTCCCTAGCTTTTTAGGAAAAATTGATAAGCATGGACTTCCTGAAAATTCACTTTGGATTGTAACTATCGTTATTGCTTTAATGGGCGGTTTGTTCTCAATGGAAGAACTCACTAGCTTAGTATCAATTGGAACATTGCTTGCCTTTACTTTCGTATCATTTGGCGTCATTTTACTGCGTAGAAGAAAAGATATTCCTGAAGGTGACTTCAAGGTTCCATTCTATCCAGTAATTCCAATTCTTTCTGGACTTGCCTGCATTGGCATGATGTGCTTTTTATCTGTTAAAACTTATATTTTTGCTAGTATTTGGTTCTTATTTGGCCTATTTATTTACTGTATCTATGGATATAAACATAGTAAAATCAATAAAAGAAATGATTAATTACAAAAAAGAGTAGTTACTCAAAAATCACGAGTAACTACTCTTTTTTATTATGACTTTTCGGTTCCCAATTAAGTGCTAATACTGCACAAATAATCATTATTGAACCAATCCAATCAATTGGAGCCATCACTAATCCAAAAATAATTACTGACCCAATCGTTGCGGAAACCGGCTCAAAAGCATCTAATAAACTAGCAGTTGATGGTTTGATATAACGAAGTGATCCCATCATCCATTGAAATGGAATCAGAGTTCCAATAACGATCACACCAGCCATTAGCCAAAAAACGTTAATATTATTCGGAACCTTTGGCCATACCGGATGTGCTATTACCAAAGCAATACCTGAAAAAAGAAGGCCCCATCCTGTTACCACTAAGCTTGATGTATGATCAAGTAATCGTCGGGGAATTAGAGTATTAGTGGCTACTCCTACTGCCGAAATAAGGCCCCAAAACAAAACAGAAGGAGTTAAGGACAACTGATTAAAGTGCCCATGTGTAGCTAAAAAGAAAACTCCTATAAAAGCAACAACCGCAGCTATTACATCTACTGCACGTAATACCTGGTGCTCAAAGACTACCATATAAAATAAGACAAAAAATGGTCCAATAAACTGTAATACAGTAGCAATTGAAGCGTTAGCTTCTTGCACCACAATAAAGTAGCAATATTGCACAGGTAATAATCCCAACAAGCCGTACGCAATAACGGTAATTGCATCTTTTTTGTCAGTCATAGTTTTAAGTGGGTGCCTACCAGTAATTTGAGCAAAAAGCAGTAGCAAAACTCCACTTATTACCATTCGAACTTGTGAAATCCAAATTGGCGTTATACTTGAGCTGATATTAAATAATCCCTTAGCAAATAACCCAGAAATGCCCCAAAAAACACAGGCTAATGCTGCCAAGCACGTCCACAATCTCTTTTTTGTCATATTTTTCCAACTTTCCTAATCTTATGCAAGATTCATCATAACACACTAGAAAAAAATTATCTTTTTACCTCTTGCTTTTTCAACGCAAATCGAGTTAAATATAATTAATATAAAACTTAAAAAGCAATGAAGAGACGAGTAGATAATTTTATTCTTTCAGTGAATTAGCGTTAGTGAGAAGCTAGTAGACCCTGAATTATCGAATAACACTTTTTCGCTGTGCTGCTAGCCTAAATTATAGTAAGCTACGCCGTCATCGGTACGTTATCAAGCCGAGGAGCATGATTGTGCTCTAATTAAGCTGGTCTATATTTAGACAATTTAGGTGGTACCGCGGAAAAAAGCCTTTCGTCCTGAGAATATCAGGGGTGAAGGGCTTTTTCTTTACTCTTAAATTCTTTCTAAGGAGTTTTATTTATGACACTTATCTTACCTAAGGATTATCATCCAAGTTTAACCATTCGTGACACTGAAGCCGCAATTGTTTTCATTAGAGAAACTTTTCAAGATAAACTTGCAGAAAATTTAAATGTTCAAAGAATGTCAGCACCAATGTTCGTTGAAAAGTCTACTGGTCTAAACGATAACTTAAACGGTATTGAACGTCCAGTGTTTTTTGATATGAAAGCAATACTCGACGACACAATTGAAGTTGTGCATTCTTTAGCTAAGTGGAAGCGTTTAGCTCTTAAGCGTTATGGCTTCGGTATTCATGAAGGCCTCTACACTAATATGAACGCCATTAGACGTGATGAAGATTTAGATAATTTTCATTCAATTTATGTTGATCAATGGGATTGGGAAAAAATAATTTCTAAAGATGAACGTAATATTGAAACTCTTAAAACTACTGTTAAGCAAATCTTTAAAGCAATAAAAGAAACTGAAAAAGAAGTTGCTGCACGTTACCCTAGTTCTACTTATCATTTACCAAATACCATTACCTTCATTACTACTCAAGATTTAGAAGATCACTGGCCTGATCTAACGCCAGATGAACGTGAAGATAAAATAGCTAAAGAGAAAAAAGCAGTATTCCTAATGAAAATTGGCGATAAATTAAAGCGTAGCGGTAAGCCACATGATGGTCGTGCACCAGATTACGATGACTGGGAATTAAACGGTGACTTACTATTTTGGTATGAACCTTTAAAACGTAAAATAGAAATTTCTTCAATGGGAATTCGAGTTAGCGAAGAATCGCTGAAAGAGCAACTCAAAAAAGCTCATACTGAAGAAAGATCTGATTTACCTTTCCACAAAATGCTTTTAGAAGGTAAACTTCCTTATACAATTGGTGGGGGTATTGGCCAATCTCGTTTATGTATGCTTTTACTTGGAAAAGCACATATTGGCGAAGTTCAAGCAAGTATTTGGCCTCCCGAAATGATTGAATCATGTGAAGCTGCCGACATAAAAATTCTATAACACAAAAAAGACTGTCTAAGCTAATCGGCTTAACAGTCTTTTTCGTTATTTACTAGCTTTACGATCTTTTCTAGAGATAATAAACATAATTAGAGGTAAAAGGATAAATCCAAAAATCATCATAGCAATTGCATACCAATTAATTCCAGTTACTTGTCCTTGTGCATTGACTACTCCAAACTGAGCCTTCCAGTTATACTCTACCAATAAGAAAATTACTAGCGCAATGGAAAGAATTGGAACTACAATATCAGTCCACACATTCTTTTGCGCATCTAAAACTGGCTCTGCAGTTTTTCCACGATAAAATTGAATAACTGCCAATGGAACTACAATAAAGCCTAAGAAACGTACCATAGCACTTAAAGTAATCAAGTTAACCATATTATATTCAAATGCCATTGGAATTAAAATTGCAAGTAATACGGAAATAAAGAAGGTTCTAATTGGAAAATTATTCTTAGTTCTTTTAGTTAAAGCTTTTGAAAATTGATTTTCACGTGCCATAGCTTCTAAAATTCGTGGTGCATTGAAACTAGAAGCAACATTAATACCAAACATTGAAACTAAAGCACCAACTAGGATAACATCCCTTAAAATTTCATTCTTAAAAATAGCCGCAATTGCGACAACTTGCTTAGTTGTCATTAATGCTTTTGGATCGAGCATCATTGCAACAGCAACAACGCCAATATAAATTACCGCGATAACAATAATAGCTAAAGGAATAGCGCGTGGTAAGTTTTTAGCAGGATTCTTCATATCATCTGACCCAGAAGCAACTGATTCAAATCCAGTAAAGGCATAGAAGGCAGATACGATTGCCATTACAAAACCTGTAGTAGTTAAAGTAGGAACAATCTTTTGACCATTTTGAGTAATTTGATCTACCTGACTTAAATTACTTGAAGCACCACTTACAATTAATAAAACTACCCCTGCAATAATAATTAATACTAGAGCAGCTAACTTACCAATAGTCGCTAAGTTCATAACATACTTAACAACTTTTTGACCAAATAAATTAATTATCGTAATAACGGCCATCAATATCAAAAAGCCAATAGTTACGCTCATCGTCTCATTTGGGTTACCACCAAAAATAGAAATAGTAGATTTAATAACCCCAACTGCCATTACACCCCAGGCAACACTAGCTGAAAAATAACGTAAAATTCCCATATAGAAACCAACATTATTTCCAAAAGCTGCCTTTGAGTATGCATAAGCTGCTCCAGATTTAGTTACATATTTTGCTGCTGCTGCAAAAGAAATAGCTAAAATAGATGCAAAAATTGCAGCTATAAAATATACAATTAAAGCTTTAGATCCAGCCTGTTGAACTACGCTCCCAGGCGTTAAAAATATTCCTGAGCCAATAATCGAGTTAATGGCCAACAAAACAATAGACCAAAAGCCTAATTTACTTGTTTCATTTTCGTTCATCTATTAATAACTTCTTTCTATTTTTTCTTTGCATTATCAATAATATATTTAAACAGATTATTTTGATAAGGAACTACACGATGAAGCATTTCGGGATGCCATTGAACCGCAATAACTGATGCATCTTCGTTTTCAATTGCCTCTACTACCCCATCTACACAACGAGCTGAAACCTTAAAATCATCTGCTACATCCTTAATTAATTGATGGTGGAAAGAATTTGTTTGCATCTCTTTCTTGCCTAACAATTCTGCAATCTTAGTACCTGCTATTGTTTTTACAGTATGAGTAAGCAAAGTTGGGGTCTGACCTTGACTATGCTTTAACGTTTTTTCTTTTCTATAACTAAGATCCTGATATAAGGTTCCACCATGATATACATTAATGATTTGTGCTCCACGACAAATTCCTAAAACTGGAATTCCATTTTCTTCAGCTAGTTTTAAGAGGCACATATCAAATTTATCTCTTTCAGGCCAAATATCTCCCAATTTTTGTTCAGGCTCTTCACCATAGTTATGAGGATCTACATCATGACCACCAGATAAAATTAATCCTTGAACATTTAAAAGTTGCTCTTTCACAACCTCTTCATCTTCATTGAAAGGAATGATATAAGGGATTCCACCATTTTGGATTACAGAATCAACATAATCGTCATTAACATAACTCCGACGATAGCCTGGAAAAATACCGCCATCATCAATAATTATAGAACCAGAAATTCCAATAATTGGTTTCATATTTACTCGCTCCTTTAACTTACTTTTTACCAGTTAGACTTAATTATAAATTACATAGTTTAATGCGTAAACACTATAACTTAAAATTAACACCTTTTTCTCATTATAAGCTAATATTATGCCCTAATAAAAAGACCATCCCTAAAGGAATGGTCCAATTAATTACTTTTTATTACGATGTTTAAGCATATACACAAGGCTTGCTAACACTAAAACTCCAGCACCCACACCTACAGAAATTCTTGTCTCTGGATTGATAAACATAAATACAACAATCACTAATAACATTGCAAATGCAAAATAATTTGAATATGGGTAGAGAGGTAACTTAAATGGATGTTCAGCCATTAAATGTGAATTATTTTTTCTGAATTTCAATTCAGCAATCAAAATTACAAACCATGCTACCATTCCTGGTAAAACAGAAGAACTATAGACAACAACGAACAATTCTCCCATTGACTTATTCATGGTTGACATTATCAAATTCAAAATAAAGCCGATTAAAATACCTGAGGTAATTCCAACGATAGCTCTGTCAGGAACAATACGCTTCGATAGTTTTCCAAAGGCCTTTGGCGCTTCTCCCTCATGTGCCAATTTAAATAGCATTCTACTAGATGAATAAATACCGGAATTCGCACCTGACAAGGCTGCGGTTAAAACTACGAAGTTAATAATCCCAGCAGCTGCTGTGATCCCTACCTTAGTAAAGGTCTCTACAAATGGAGAGCCAATATTACTTAATTGATTCCAAGGATAAATTGTAACGATCACAAAGATTGCCCCAACGTAGAAAATCAAGATACGCCATAAAACTGATTTTACGCTTTTTACAATTGCCTCTTGTGGGTTGGCTACTTCTCCAGCAGAAATACCAATTAATTCTATGCCCTCATATGAACCGGCAATAATTGCCATTGAGAAAAAGAATCCTTTTACTCCACCAGTGAAAAAGCCACCATGTGACCATAGATTACTAAAGCCGATTGGTTTTCCGTGATTTCCTACGCCGAGTAAAATCACCAGCAAGCCTAAAATAATCATTATCACAATTGTTACTACCTTAATCATGGCAAACCAAAACTCTAGGGTTCCATAAGCCTTAGCACTAGCTAAGTTTGCCAATAATAAGAAAGCAATAATTATTATTCCAGACCAAAAAACACTAACTTCAGGCCACCAAAACTTTAGATACTCTGTTGCAGCCACAACTTCTGAAATACCAACAACAATATATTGAAAAACATTAGCCCACTCAGCTAAATACCCCGCTAATGGTGAAATGTACTCCGTTGCATAATCTGCAAATGATCCTGTTCCAGGACTAACATATAGCATCTCTCCCAATGCTCGCATTACGATGTATAAAATTAGTCCTACAAACATATAGGCTAATAAAACTGATGGCCCCGTCCATTTAATAGTTGATGTAGATCCCATGAATAATCCAACACCAATGGCTCCACCTAGAGAGATCATCTCCATTTGTCCAGCAGTCATCGATCGCTTTAATTTAGGAGGATGATTCTGTTTATTCTCCATTATTTACACCATCCTTTTTATGTCGAAATAGATAAACAATTGTAGCTATAAGTAAAACAGCAGCTCCCACTAATACAGAAACTCTAGTTTCAGGGTTAATAAGCATAAAGATAACTATAACAATCAGCATCAAAAATGCAAAGTAATTGGAAATAGGGTATAACGGTAACTTGAAAGGATGGTCTACTAGTAAATCTTGATTATTGCGTCTAAATTTTAGTTCAGCAAGTAAGATTACAAACCATGGAATCATACCTGGTAAGACTGAAGACGAGAAAACGACAACGAATAAATCTTGAGTAGATTTATTAATTGTAGCTGCAATCATATTAATAATAAATCCAATTAATATTCCCCCGGAAATCCCTAAAATTGCATGATTAGGAACAATTCGTTTAGAAATATGTCCAAAGGTTTTAGGAGCATCTCCATCATGAGCTAATTTAAAAAGCATTCTACTAGATGAATAAATTCCAGAGTTTGCTCCTGACAAGGCTGCCGTTAAAACCACAAAGTTGATAATACTTGCCGCTGCTGTAATTCCTACCTTTGCAAATGTAGTTACAAATGGAGAGCCAATATTACTTAATTCATTCCATGGATAGATCGTAACAATAACAAAAATTGCTCCAACATAGAAAATTAAGATACGCCACAAAACCGATTTAACACTTTTTACAATGGCTTTTTTAGGATTGGCTACCTCACCAGCAGATATGCCTAGTAACTCGATTCCTTCATATGAACCAACAATAATTGACATTGAGAAGAAGAACCCTTTTACTCCGCCTGTGAAAAAGCCACCATGTGACCATAGATTACTAAACCCAGTTGGCTTTCCGCCGTTCCCTACTCCAAAGAAAATTACAATGAATCCTAAAATAATCATTAAGATAATAGTTACAACTTTAATCATTGCAAACCAAAACTCTAGGGAAGCATATGCTTTGGCACTAGCTAAATTTGCTAACACTAAAAACAAAATAATAATAATTCCTGACCAAAACACATTCACTTTCGGCCACCAAAACTTTAAATATTCAGTTGCTGCAACTACTTCAGACATTCCAACAACTATATATTCAAATACATTGGCCCACTCAGCTAAATATCCCGCTAATGGATGGACATATTCAGTTGCATAATCTGCAAACGATCCTGTTCCTGGATTAACATATAGCATTTCCCCCAATGCCCGCATTACGATGTATAAAATTAAGCCAACGAACATATATGCCAGTAAAACAGATGGGCCTGTCCACTTTATAGTGGAAGTGGATCCCATGAACAATCCAACCCCAATTGCCCCACCTAAAGATATCATTTCCATTTGACCAGCAGTCATGGAACGTTTCAATTTAGGCATTGACTTTTTATTTTCCATTACTTAGTGCCACTCCTATAAAAAAAACTAGCAGTCACTTGAGAGCTAGTTTTAGATATCAAAAATTGATTAATGATATTTTAATACAGGTACGCGTTAATGCCAAGGCCTTTTTAACAAAAAATAAGGAGCTTAGCCTCAGAGCTAAATCTCCTTATATTACTTTTGCTTAAAATTCCGTTTGATTTTTTGCCAAATGGTAAGAGCTTTTCTCATGTTATCTGCTG
>CANRQR010000038.1 GCA_947641735.1 uncultured Lactobacillus sp. | reverse complement strand
TGCAGCAGACTATGCCATTATTCAGTCTTCTCATAAGCAATCTCATAAAAAAGTTAAAAAAGAGAAATCTAAAAATAAAGACACTAAAAAGGAAAAATCAGATAAGACTGATCAGAAAAAAGATGAAGACACTAAGATGGATGATCAATTAGATAATCTTCAAAATAAAGAAAATCAATCTAGTTCTGAAAACCAAAGTTCTAGTTCATCAAGTACTAGTTTACCTATTCAACGCAGTGAACATAAAGCAAGCAGTACCCTACCAAAATCTAACTTTGGTACTTCTTTCTATACTGTTCCACGTCGCAATTATAGTTATTATAATCCTCAACCTAACTATTACTTTGATAACAGCTGGACTACTAACAGTAACGCAAGTACAGGTACTCAAAGTTCTGCTACAAATAGTTCAAACTCGAAGAATTCAAATACTTCATCATCTTCTACTGCTTCATCTGAATCTTCTTCAAGTTCAAGCAAGGAAACAGAAACACCAGCTAGTCAAAATAACGAATCTGAATCAACTAGCTCAACTGAAAATACTCAAGACTAATAAAAAGACATTCAAATCGAATGTCTTTTTTTAATAAGTCTGATCTCTATCTCCATCTAAGATATGTTCGCTTAACTTTTCATCGAAAAAGATTGGTAAATCATGATCAAAATTATAGGCTAATTTTGCTTTTTCTATTTCTTCCCTTGTCATCCAAGTTAAATCTCCTTCATCAGAAGCTTTTAATGTACCAGTAAACTTAGTAGCCACGTAGAAAAATACAAGATAGCGTTCATCATTATGGTCAAAAAATTGCTTTACTCCAACTAAATGCGCATCCTCAATTTCTAATCCCGTCTCTTCTTTTATTTCTCTAACCACCGAATCATGAAAAGCTTCATGAGATTCGACGTGACCACCTGGAAAAGTTAAACCGGGCCAAACTGGATCAGTTCTATTTAGAACTAAAATTTTATCTTTATCTTTTATCATACACATATTAGTTAAAGTTACAGCTTCTGTTCTTTTCATTTCTTCTCCATTTTACATAATTTTAATTATATTATTTCTATAATTTATTATTGTTTAAGTTTTATTTTACTGCTGTTAATTAATTTCTCTAAGTAAATTTTATTAGTATAATTAAACTAAATAGACTAAAATTTTTCAAAGGAATTTAGATATGACATTACAAATCAATACCAGAGTAGACTCAATTACCTGGCCTTTTAATCAAAATTTGACCAATCAAGAAATAATCTCACAATTGGAACTTACAGTTACAGAAAATGGCCATCTTATTTCAAATGATAATCTTAGTATAAATAAAAAGGCTGTTAACCGGTCTGAAGCAGGAGTATATCCAGTAATTATCACAGCAATTGGTACTAATAATGAATATGCGACCAAGAAAATTCAAGCCTGGGTAACGGATCAAAATAATGTGGTTGATTCTTCCCCTGCTCCCCAACCGGCTCCTAAAAAAACTGCCCAATATACTTCTTCTTCTAATACACCTGCTAGTCCTAAAAAGAAAGGCAAGAAAAAGATAGTATATATTGTTCTTGGAGTCCTTGTTTTACTAATTGCAATTATCTTTGGTATTTCAGCTTGTCAGGCTCATAATGATACAATTCAAAATGAGCAAGCTCAAAGTAATGCTCTCAATAATACTAACAGTAAATTAGATAATCTGTCTGAGCAAAACAAGCAATTAATGCAACAAAATAAAGAACTACAAAGTGCCATTAACACCTATAAGCAGGATCAAAATAAAGAAGAATTACAAAACCAATTAAACCAAATCAAAACTGAAAATGAACAATTGAAAAATAATGCTGCTAATAATCAAGCCTTACAAAATCAAATTGATCAACTAGGCTCTACGATCGACCAAATCAAACAAAATCCAAATCAGGCCGATTCATTATTAGATCAAATGAAAAATAATCAAAACGAATTTATGCAGAATTTAAATGCAACTTTTCAAAAACTAGTTAGCGATTTCCAACAACTAATTGGACAATAATACTACCTAATAAAAAAACTGAGAATTATGAAATACCCTCATAGTTCTCAGTTTTTTAATATTTAATTAGTCATCTGTATCAGCATCGCTGCTTGTATCGGCACTTGAATTTGTGTCTGTACTTTCGTCAGAATGTGAATTGCTGCCTGCATTATCGCTAGATTTCTTAATGGTCTTAGACTCATAAACTTTTACAGTTAATGATTTACCAAATTTAGAATCGTAAGGGTCGAATACATAATGGGTTGCATTAGTTTTAGCTCCATTTGCAGGATCTAATTTATACACTATAACAAAATTACCAGTCATATTAGGCTCAACCTTCTTACGACCTTCCTTAATCTGATTTCCCCAAGGTGTTAATTCATTTTCAATGTCTGTGGTGACCAAAACAAGATCATGAGTAGCTTTGCCAACCTTCTCCATTACTTTTAAGTGATTACTAAAGAAAGATGTTGGATCAACGCTTTCTTTATCATTATTAGTGAAAGTTCCTTGCACTAGAGCATAATGGTCATCGCCATCAGAACCCTTAACAGCGACGTTGGTTACATTATTGATAGCGATATATCCCTTACTATCTTGGAAATTTCCGCCATAAGCTTTACCGTCGTTACTGTTACTATTATTAGCTTGATTGTCAGCCGCTGTACTTAAATCTTTTTTAGAGCGTTTTGTACTCTCACTACTATTTTCATCGGTCTTTTCGACAGACTTCTTTGACTTACTAGTAGTTGTTTGTTTGCTGCTACTATTATTTGTTTGACTAGAGCAAGCACTTGTTCCTAATCCCAGAAGTACTAAACCTAATGCTCCTAAAAGATATCTTTTTTTCATCAAAAAACCTCCCTATTTGAATACATCAACAATTTTAGCATTTTTAGTTAAAAAGTTATGCAGATTATATAACGAATTGAGTTTTTAAATTACGGACTATCCCACTTCAGGAGTAAGCTACAAACCTTCTTTGCGTCATGATTCCGCCACTGTAAAACAAGTATAAACAACTTGATTTCATAACAAGTAGAGTTAGTGTATTTAGTTATGGAATGATAATTTGAATTATCTTTATTAAATATTTAAATCCTATCATCGAGAAAAAATACCAAAATAAAAACGACACTCAATTGAGTATCGTTTTCTTTAAGACAAGCAAGGCGAAATTTGCACCCGCACCTATCTGACTTCTATGCGCGCTCACCTAACTATCTCCTACTTTCATAGTAGACTCGTAAATCGATTTTTTAGCATAGCGCCATTGTTCTTCTCTCTAAATTTTTCCTGTAACTAATGAATTTGATTCACTGGATCTATAGGTTACCTCCACATATGTAGAGAACACTTAACGGCACCAATAGAGAGACTTTCATTCTTAGGATCACCTCCACATACGTGGAGAATACACTTCATGCATACGATTCCTATATGAGTTCATAGGATCATCTCCACATACGTCGAGAATACACTAAAAGATCCTTGATATGATGCCATTCTCTAATTCAAATAATATCATTTTTAATTAGTTTCTATCAACAAAAAATAGAGTGCTTAACTTACATTTTAACCCAACAAAAAACCGAATATCATCTCATGATATTCGGTCGTGTTTATCCTATTTTATCTGATTACTATTTTCTAAACGTTCGATTCTTTTGTCCAAAGGCGGATGATCGGAGAAAAGTCGATCAATCCAATTATGGGCACTTGGAAAATTAAAATATAAATGTTGTAGCGCCAAATCTTGAGAGCCAATTTGAGGAGTAGCCTCCCCTTCTTCTAACTTTTCAAGTTTAGATAGAGCTGAAATTAAGCCGCTTGGTTCACGTGTTAAATCAGCTGAACCAATATCAGCTAAATATTCTCGCTGACGAGATACTAGTAGAAATAGCAACTTTGCTATTGGAATTCCAATAATAGAAATAACTCCACCTACAAGAATCAAAAATAAGGCAAAAAATTTGATGAGTAGACCAAGTAAACCCTTATTTTCACTAGTTAATACACCCCACCCAAATGCGACGATTCCTACGCCAGTCATTGTAATTAAACTGGTTAATGTACTCGCTAAAACTGTAATACGAGTATCGTAGTTTCGAATATGAGAAAGTTCATGACCAATGACACCTTGAACTTCTTTTTTATTCATCATATTCAATAGTCCTTGCGTTAAAGCCAAACTTGCATGTTGTGGATCACGTCCGGTAGCAAAAGCATTCGGCGCCTGATCAGGAGTAATATATAACTTTGGGACTGGCAAACCACCTGCTAAACAGAGTTCTTCAACTAATTCATAAATTTGAGGCTCGGTTTCTTTAGTAATTTCAACAGCATTTGTTACTTTCATAAGATGGCGAGTTGCATCAAAGTATACATGTGCAATGTAAATTAGACCAATGATGAAGAACCCAATACCAATATATAACGTAAAAATCGTTCCAAGAAATACACTAATTGCTAGCAACAGCACTGTATATAGTCCTAAGATAATCCATGTATTTCGTTTATTTTGCTCAATTTGCTTATAAAGCATCTTATTCACTCCAACTTTTAACTCTATTCAATTTTAGTCTTTTTTGCTTATATAATCAGCAAAAATTATTAGAATTTTTGAAGGAATCAAAAAGACATCCCTATAAAAAGGATGTCTTTCCGCAACGGCCTCACTTAGAGTCCACCGCCACTACTCTTGTAACTTATTTTACAATTAAATTAATCGGTGTCAATGATCTTCAAAATGATTTTTAGGAAAATACTTCTAGTCTGTAGTACCTACATCCTCTTTCTTTTTATTCGCCATAATATTTGTTATACAGTCAACAACGTAAAATAAATCCCATAAAGATAGTAATAACAAGTAAATCCAAATTAATACTACAAGTGATTTAATATAAATCATCAAATTTACACTGCCAATTTTCCAACTAAATGGTTTGATAAAATCAAAAGATAGTGTTAATAAAATAAAAATTATGTTTTCTATGAAAATATTCCTTGTTTTCATCAATAGAAAACAGAAAAATTCATCACTTTTTCTGACTTTAGTAGCTTTCCTAAAAAATTCGCTATTTTTCACTTCTCCAACTAGAAGACCTATAAATACTCCTGTCGTTGCTAACATTATAGAAGATACGGCTATCATATCGCTTACTCCCTTACGTGGTCCCGAAATTATACCAAAATGATATAGAGCAGCTACAGATATACCTATTATTCCGGCTATTAGTCGTCTCCGTTTATCAGTCCTATCTATGATATCGCCAGAAAACTTATTTGACATTTTCATTGTTCTCACCAATCTACATAAGTTCTTGCTTTCTGTAAGAACCCTCTAGTGTATCCATCTCCTGTATCTTTATCAAGCAAATTCTGTTCTAGAAAATTTTGATATATAAATTCTGCACCAGGAGTTTCTCTATTTGGGAAATCTAACGTAAGGTTTGATTTTAATCTTGGTTCAACGAAATCAATTAATTCCACTGAATGATTCAAATCCTCTTTAGCTGAAATTTTCAGCCCTACGTCTTGGTTTCTGCTACGTAATCTCGCTACATCATTAATAATTTCACTCACTTCTTTTCTATCAATGGATTTATCTCTATTTCCCTTCCCTAGAGATAAAGTGAGTTCAAAATTTATACCTGACGTTTTTTGTGTTGCTTTAGTGGCATAATGCAAAGTCTCACTTTTAATATCTTCAGCTGCAAGCCTATTCACATCACTTCCTTTTATAGCAATCTTTCTTATATATTCACTCTCTTTTATTCGTAACAAAGCATTTGGATCAATTATAGGCTCTAATTTTACAGCCGTATTTTCTATCTTTTCTCCTTGATTCTGTTTATATCTTTCACGAAGAACAGAAAGAGTAAGTTCGCTTTGTCTTGTTGTCAAGCCATAAAAATTAGATTGAATAAAAATCAAATTTTTAACAGGATCAAACACATAGATTGTATAATTTCCTACATATGCTTCTTTATCTAAAGAAACTGGCTGTCTCTCTTCTTTTAAATGTTTAATAGAAGGAATATTCTTTGTTCTGTTTTTAGATATTCTAAACCAATATAGATTATTTTTTGAATCATAATTTTGTTCAGTCCATTCAAAATCTGCAACTTCTTCTCCCAATTCTACTGAGCTATCAATTCTTTTACGATTTTGTAACATGAATTCACAAAATTTCTCCATGTTTCAATGTTTTCTATAATCTTCATCACTACTATAAACAAATGGAGCAAAATAATTGAAATATAGCGTTTGTTTAGTCATAGCACTGTCATCTTCATTTCATAAAAACTTATACTATTATATTCCTATATAAATCCATTAATTTCTATAGTTTCAATGCTTTTTAATTCTTTTATCAATCAATTTCACATAAAACGATGAAGACTAGCATATTGATCAAATTAAATAAGAACAAAGATAGCATTTAATTCTTCAGTTTTCACCTAATATATCTGTCCAATAATTATGAGGTCTTTATTTGGCATTTATCAGACTAAAAGTAACATATTTAAATTTTTATCACATTGGCAGAACATAACTTTTGTGCCAAATCACTTTAATTTCAATCTACAAATGTTTCTTCATTAGTCACAAAAAAATTTTATTAATCTAGAAGATATCCACCTATAAAATTTAAACGCTTATATGAAACCATCTCTTTAACATTGCTACTTAACCAAAATCTCTAAGCAAAATATTATGGTCTATAATACTTTTTACATAAAAAAACCTTCGCGATAGGACGTATCCATTAAGCGAAGGGATTGATCTTTTTACAGTAATTCTAATGCAATACGTTTGTATAATCAATGACTTTATTCAATTAATTATTCCACTATTATACACCAATAAATACGCCTATGCCAAACAAATGTTCGTAAGACTATAATTAATATAAACTTAATTTTATCTATTCTTCCTGCATCTAATATTGATGGTTTTAACCATCAATTCCAACTAATTTAAAATAATTTTTTATATCATTTTTAGGTTTTGCGGTAAAAAATTAAAATTTAACGTCTTTTCAAAAATCCCTCTAAGAGAAAAAACAAGCTCCAAAAACAATTTGCTCTTTCCTCCATATTTACCTTAATCTAGACTACTATTTCTCATAAACTTATCCCATCGGAAAGGTCTAGTACCCTAACACACATTTGGCATCTACGTCAGTATAAAAAGAAAAGTCCTGGTATAAAAACTATACCAAGACTTTCTTTAGTTTAGAACCTAACTCCTACGGCCTCTAAACTTGATCCGTTAACTTTAGTTTATAAGAAATGATTTTAAAACATGCGCCCATCCGCGAGAGGTGCGACCGTAATATCTAGTCTAAATTCACTTTTAATCCTAGATACAGGGTTTTAAAATATAAAATCATATTTATATAAAATTATATCAAAAAAATAGGCATATTCTAGTGTGAATCTCTCACCAAGTCATATCAGCTTACCATTCACACTTTTATATGTGCCCATTTTTTGTCTTACAAATCTATTCCACTTCTATAATGACAAAATAGATTTCCTAAAGCATCTCTACAAGTTTAATAATAAATTCACTATAATTCTTACATTTATCAGCTCTGTTACGTTGTTAATATCGGTAACGGCTTATCCATTAGCACATTGATGCGCATTAGCGGCAATTCCAGCTAACATTACAGGTTGATCTACTGCAGCTAGTACCCAACCAGAAATTCACATTGAATAAATAAAACAAGTAAAGAATAGGAATAAGGTAAATCCCCACCACGTATTCAGTGAATTAGCCAGTGGTGAAAATAGATCAACGATCAATTTATAGAAATTAAAATGAAGAAGATAAGTTAAGATCCAGCCTGTTGCTACTACTACTGTAATTGGGAGCATTGAATCAAACCAAGCAATAACAAAGTCTGGCATAGACGTATCTTCACTAAAGAAAGAAAATCTTCCAAATGCTTCCATAATTAGTGCAGTGTATATTCCTACAACTAGGGCTACAAACATACCACCTGCACCAAATTCTGAAAACTGATAAGAAACATCTGTCCCGCTTTTATCCCATATAGGATTGGCTAACATAAGAAACAAAGCAACCGATGATAATCCAGCAATGATTCTTTGTTTCTTTAGTTTCTTATGTTCCATTAAGTTGAATGGAAATAGAAATGCAAGACTAAACCAAACGTAAAACTACTAATCGGGGCTAAATCTGGCCACCATTTCCAAAAGTTTAATGGGATATTAAATAAAGTAATAAACGATCCTATAAAGATAAATGGCAATACCTCTAGTATTGAATTTTTTATTGTAACTATCCAATCGTTATTGGCTATTTTTTGAGCGCCAGGTGCAAATTTTGTATTTAAAAAATGCATGAAGCCACTCATTTTATTTACCTCATTTCTGATTTACCTTTTTAATTTTTCAATTGTGCTTTTAAATCTTCAATTGCAGATTTTCCATCTAAAATTGAATAATAATCTGGTTTCATCAAAATAACCTTTACTTTTTCACTTTTTATTGCATCAAATTCTGCTTTTAAGTGCGGACCAACCATTAAAGCATCAATTTCATCAGCGTATTCTCCTAATTCTGCTTCACTTCTAGCTTGAATTTTATAATATAATTCTGCTTTCTTAGCAGCCTTTCTCATATTTGCTGCCATAAAACCTGATGAAGCACCTGAACCACAAATTAATAAAATATTCTTACTCATTTTGAATTTCTCCTATAATCAATTATTTCTTTACATGTTTATGCCATTTAATTAACCGCTTACATTAAACTTATCTTTTTCAACGGAGGGGTGCAATTTAGTGATCTATTTATAGCCACGTCTTTTTTAGCAAAAAACAGCCAAGAGATCTTTTTTATCCCTTGACTGTTCAGTAAATTGATATTTAGTATGTTGTTAAATCATTATTTTACACTTTTACTGTTCTAATCTATGTATTCTTTCGGGTCCATCAAAATTCCAATATAGACACTTTCAATGAGTAACAATAATCAAATAAATTTTTACTTTAATAATCTTAAAACATTTTTATGCTTACTCTCTTCATAATTCATACTAAATATATTTTCAATATCCCTTAACTTTAAACCAGTTTCACTCGAAAGTTCTTTAGCATACTTTTCTATATCAATGTTTAAGTATTTAAACGCAGCTTTATAGAAAGTCGGATATTCGATAGATATACTTCTATCCAATGGTTCATTAATTCGCCACTTATTTCTATAGATTGTTTGTCTTAAAAAAAGAGCTTGTTGATCTGAAATTAATCCCATTTCATTTCCCCTGTAGATTAAAGCTTGAAGCGATATCTTCCACTTTCTTTTAAGTTCAATTAGAAACCTCATATTATTTCTGTCCATATCCAAAGCTAAGGATCTATCAGGGATTAAGAACAGTCCAGCAAACTGATTTGCTTCATGCTCTAATACCCTGTGATAATCAGTATCATTGATAAGCTTTTGTGGGTATTTTGAATGTAATATAATATGACCAATTTCATGTGCAAGATTAAATCTAATTCTTGTACTAGATATTCTTCTAGAATTTAAAATAATGTATGGCTGTCTATCAATCCATACAGTAATAGCATCAATTTTTTCACTCTCCAGATCTGAGAACATCACTCTAATTCCCATTCTCTCAGCCACATTTGTCATATTATTTATTGGAGCATTACCAAGTTTTAGTAACTTTCTAAGTTCAATGGCTTTTCTTTCAATTTCTTCTCTTGACAACACTTCAAATTTTTCATGATGTTCTGCCAAATCATAAAGTTCATATTGCTTTAAATCAAATGCAGTAGTTACTTTTTGATTCACTAAAGCAAATAGTTGAGTTTTGGCCTTAGCTTGAACTTTATTTTTTTTAGGTAAAACTGCTCCCTTTCTAAAAAAAATTGTCCCATCTACATTAGGTATTGCATTTAACGTGAAGAAAAAATTATTATGCACATTAAAAATCGTAGCTAGTTTAGCTACGATTTCATTGGACGGGACAGATTTTCCTTTCTCCCATTTAGAGATTGTTGTTGTGCTATAGCCAAGTTCATCAGCTAGCTCCCGTAATGAACAACCGTATTTTTCTCTTAAAAAAAGAAGCTTTTTTGCATCAAATTTAAAAATTGGTGTTACATTACTCATCATTCAGTTCACCCATTTTTCTCTTGTTTTTTCGTGTTATTAACTAACTCATCAGGAGTAAATCCAACACTCTGTTTCTCTGATTCCGCATTCCACATACTCAAAGTATTCTTTTCTATTGTAGTTGCCTTCTGTTCTAATGGCAACACTTTTTTCACCACCCAAGTCCCATCCTTAGTGGGCAATCCTAGCATAATAAATCTTGGCTTTAACCCTTCATATCCATGATTAAGTTCAAGATAAATCTTTGACTGGTTTTTAGTATCCAAATCATCATCATCAAATAAAGATAATTGAGTATTATGATTCATTGACTTTCGACACTCTGCCGGTCTACTAACCTCGTTTATAGTCTTCGTTTGATTAATTGTCATTTGTACTGTATATCCCATAATCTTTTTGCTAAGCAAAAGATATCTATCACCATTTCGAGCAATTTCTTTCCATTCAGATTTGCAAGATAATGATCCTGTCGAACATAATTTGTCGATACTAGCTTCAACTTCTAAATAATAAGAAAAAGGTTTTATTTTTCTTCCCGCAGGACATCTTGGTCCCATCAACGGACCATTTGCATTGACATAGCTCACACGTGCGTAGCTTTTAGTAATAGCTTGAGAAAGCAAATTGATCTCATCGTCAGAGAAAAAATTATCTATGAGTTGTTTAAGAAAAGTGTAAGAAATCATGTATATACCCTTTCTTGATTAAGATTTAAAAATACATATTATTTATAATTTCATAAACTTATATTACATCTTTAGTATAAAAATGTAAATTTTATCTAAGACTAATAATTTACTTTTAGCCGATTCTACTCCAGATTTCTCCCTCACACAAAAAAGAGCAAGCCCCAAAAGGAGCTTGCTCTTTCTTCTATATTCAACCTAATTCGGCTTACTTCCCCAACTCATCAAAGAAGCCGTCGGCCTTTAAAATGTCTAAGTAGCGGCTGATAGCGTCTGGCCAAGTTGGAAGTGGCTTAAAGCCTTTTTCTTCTAACTTACTCTTGTCTAAGCGAGAGTTAAATGGACGAACAGCCTTTGATAAGCCGTATTCTTCAGTAGTTACAGGAGTAACCTTAGTCTTGTAGCCTGCTTGGCGGTAGATTTCTTTAGTGAAATCATACCAAGAAATATAGCCAGTCTTAGTACCATTTTCATCATAGTCGCCTTCACTTGCTGGCAATTCTGCATTAGTTGCATGGTAGTAGCCGTACTTATCAGTTTCAATCATATCTACCAATAAACGAGCTAAATCAAAAGTATAAGTTGGTGTACCTACTTGGTCGCTAACAACTTTAACTTCATCATGGTTTGAACCAACTTTAAGCATTGTCTTAATGAAGTTAGAACCATTTACACCAAATACCCAAGCAATACGAACGATGAAGTACTTGTCCAAGGTATTAGCAACAGATTCTTCTCCGCCAAGCTTGGTTTCACCGTAAACATTTAATGGCTTATAACCTTTGAAGTCAGGCTCCCAAGGAGTAGTTCCTTGACCATCAAAGACATAGTCAGTTGATAAGTAAACCATTGGAGCATCTAGCTTTTTAGCAACATTAGCAATGTTTTGAGTTCCATCAACGTTAACTTTACGAACAGCAGCTACCTTGTCATCATCTTCAGCCATGTCAACTGCAGTCCAAGCAGCACAGTGAACAATAACAT
>CANRQR010000037.1 GCA_947641735.1 uncultured Lactobacillus sp. | reverse complement strand
TTAACGGTAAGAAGATCGTTAAGGTTTCATCAGATAAGTGGTTGAACACTAAGGATGTTGTAAAGGACTAATTGTTTTAAATACTTTTGATTCAATAAAAAATTAGGCATTCCAAACTTGGGATGCCTAATTTTATACCTTTTCTTAATTAATTTGAGGTATAATTTTCTCCATAGAAATCGGAGGTATTCAATTATGCTTTCAATATTATTAACGCTACTTTTGATTTGGCTATTCATCAAATTAGGAATTGGCCTACTCAAAATTATGGCATTTTTAGTGGTGGCTGGAATTATATTTGTCTTTTTCACTCACCTACTTTTACCATTATTAGCCATCTGCCTCGTTGGCAGCTTGGCATTCAGCGCAATAAAGTAATCCACAAAAGATTCACAGCTGTGAATCTTTTTCTATTTGTTTTAATTTTTCTAAAACTAGCCTAGAAAGCAACTCATAACCTGCGGCACCAAAATGCAATCCATCATTTTTTTGGCCATGACATAGTTCAGCAAGATTTCCCTGCTTTATCATTTCACTACATAAATCAATGTAATGAAATCCATATTCCTCACTAACTTCTTCAACTTTTTTTGCATAAGACGCAATTAGCCTATTATTGCGTACATGTTGCTTTTTTTCATCGACAGCCGGTGGAGAAATAAGTACCACCTTTTTTGGCCAGTATAAACAAACAATTGCGGAAGCAATTAATTGCATGTTTTTCTTAAACTGTTCAATGGGAACTTGCTTATGGATTGCTAAATCATTTGTCCCCAACAAAATCACAATTGCATCGCATTGATCCTGCATTAAAACCAATTCCGATAATCGCGCAAAAAATGCACCTGAGTTAATTCCAGAAACAGCCGTGTTGTTTAGTTCCAATTCTGGGCAATCTCTTTTTAAATCGGCATTCAAATGCGGTTCTTTTAATCCTTCACATCGAGCAATGATACTATCGCCCGTCAATAATACTTTCATTTTTATCCTTCTTTTTTACGGATTTTACATCAATTACGTCTAACAAGAACGTAAAAATTGGAACCCCGACAATTAATCCCCACGTTCCTAAAAAATGCTCTGCAACAAGCAATACTAAAAACGTGTAGAAAATTGGCAATTCAGTTTTACTGGACATAAACTTCGGATTCAAGACATAGGCTTCAATCGCATGAATAATCATAATAATGATGAAAATATAAATCACATAACGAATTCCGCCTACAGAATAACCAATAATACTCAATGGAATTAATGAAATAATTACCCCAGCAACTGGAACTAAACTTAATATAAAGACCATTAATCCTAACGCAAAAATTTGGGGCATTTTCATCACTGCTAAGCAAATCATCGTCAAAGCCGTATTACAAATCGCGATAAAGAATTGGGCTTCTAACACTACACCAAATGTATTAATGAACTTTTTACCAAAATAGCGAATATCTTCAAATAACCATTTAAAATAGCCACTCTGAACAAATAAATTGGAAAATTCGTTCATCTTCTTTAGTTCAATTGTGTAGAAGAAACTTAAAATTAATGACATGAAGGTGGCCACAGTTAAGGTCCCCACACTGGCAGCTGCATGAACCATGATACTCATTCCATTTTTAGCTTGAGCAAGAAGCTCAGATTTATTCACATAATGAGTTACATACTTTGTGACGCCTGACATTTGATCACTTTTATAAAATTCATAAACAGATTTCACCATCTTACTAATTTGTGTTGCCAGCATTGGAAGATAGACTGTTATTACAAAATATAAGCCCAAAAGGATCAATAAATACGTAACGACGACAATTACTGTCGAAGGCACTTTAGGTAACTTTTTTTGTACCAAGCGAATCAGATGAACCACAATATACGTAAATATAAACGTTAACAGAACTGTATTCATCATCGCGCGCATTTCATAAAGCACCAAAATGATTAACAATAGAACGATAAAACGCCGAAACGGCACGTTTTTCTTAAATTTTTGCCATGCTGTTTGCATAAAATACCTCATTCCCAGGAAATAATTCTTGTCATTAATTTTAAAGCTAAACAAGAAAAATTAAAACTTTCACCTTACTTTCCTTAGTATATTTCTTGCGTCTTTAATTCGTTCATGATATTCTAATAAAAATACTTTTTTAGCGAGGAATCTTGTTATGTTACTTATGTACACTACTTTAACTTCATCTTATTCCTCCTCAAGTTCTTCTGAACTTGAGTGATTTTGGTGTGCATAGAATTAGTAAAACCGAATTCACTCTTTGCCTTAAGATAAGCAATCTGTGAGTTCGGTTTTTTGTTTGGAGGGAAATATGGAACAAAATCAAAATGAACTTAAGCGATCACTGGGGTTCTGGTCAGCCATTTCTATTGTAGTTGGAACCATTATTGGATCAGGAATCTTTTTTAAACAGGCTTCTATCTTAGACAGTGCAGGCTCCTCTACCATGGCCATCTTAGCCTGGATATTTGGAGGAGTTATTACCTTGGCAGCGGGATTAACCATTGCCGAAATCGGGGCCCAAATGCCATACACGGGGGGACTTTACGTTTATATTGAAAATTTGTATGGTAGAATCTGCGGATTTTTAGCGGGATGGATGCAAATTATCGCTTATGGACCAGCTATTATCGCTTCCGTAGCCGGATTTATGAGTATTATGATGGCGAATTTATTTGGTTTAGGAACTGAATGGCGCATTCCTTTAGCTTTAATTACTGTGATCGCTATTGGGGCTATGAATTTCTTCGAAAACAAAGTTGGCGCCGCATTTTCCGTAATTACCACAATCGCAAAGATGATCCCGATCGCCGCAATCATTATTTTTGGCATTTTTTGGGGTCATGAAGATGCCTTTAATCAAACAGTCGGCGAAATTAGCCGCAATGGTGGTGGCTTTGGAGTTGCCGTTTTAGCAACGCTTTTTGGATATGATGGTTGGATCTTGATTGCTAACCTAGGTGGAGAAATGAAGGATCCTCAAAAGCTTCTTCCAAAAGCAATTATCTTAGGAATCAGCTCGGTTTTACTTATCTACACTTTAATCACAATTGGAATCTTTAGATTTTTACCAGCTCCGGAAATCCATCGTCTTGGTGAAAATGCGACTTCTTATCTAGCCGTGAAAGCCTTTGGTAATCTCGGAGGAAAGCTTCTTTCAATTGGAATCATCATTTCAATGATGGGAACTTTAAACGGAAAAATGATTACTTTCCCTCGTATTACTTATGCAATGGCTAAGCGTGGAGACTTACCATTTTCTAAATTCTTATCCTATGTAACGCCTAAGGGAAAATCACCTATCATTGCTACACTTTTCTTGATTATTCTCTCTGCAATCATGATGGTTTTCTTTGATCCAGATAAATTATCAGATCTCTGTGTATTTACAGTTTATTGCTTCTACTTAATGGCATTTTTCGGAATCTTTATTTTAAGAAAGAAGCATTCTACACGCCCATTCAGTACACCACTTTACCCACTTGTTCCATTTATCGCTATTGCCGGGGGAATATTCGTTTTAATCAGCGAATTATTCAACGATCCAGCTGGGGTATTATTCTTCATCGGACTTGTAATTGTGGGGTTGCCAGTTTTTTACGCAGTCAAACGAATGGACCAAAAACGAATGAAATAAGAAAGTCGCCTTGCATGGCGGCTTTTTGCTTTCATTATTTTTTCAAAACAAAAAACGATCTTTTGATCGCTTAATATTGATGTATTTTATTATTCAAAACGGGTTTAATCTGTACTATATATGATACAATCCCAATCACGAGCCACACTAGCGCGTTCAAACAACTCATCCACAAGCTAGTATGATTAAGTTTAATGAAATTGACTACTTCATAAAACGGAAAGCCATAACTGATAATCATGAGCCACTTAGGATATTGAGAAACAAGCACTAAAACTCCAGAAACAATTGTGATAATTGAGATGAACAAATTTGCAAAAAAGTAGGGATTGCTCATTTGCCAAGATAGGCTCCAACCCGTAAAACCTAAAATCGTCCCAAAAATACACGCCAGCGGCAAAATAGTCAAACTCTTCAATAAGATAGTCAATGATAATCCTAACGGCCAGAGTAAGACTAGGTTAATTACACCTAAAACAATTCCAGCAATTAAAGAAGTGAGGGCCTTGGTTTTCCAATAATAAAAACTGTACGGACGCTTGGAAATTACCTCGATATCAATTTTCAAATTCGCATCGGTAATTAAAAGCTGTGACATGGCTTGCAGCGACAAAGCTGCACTGTCAATCACCACTGAAGCTGCTGCCACATACCAATTGAAGCTGTTGCTATATTGAAGATCAATTAACACCAGTAGCAAAATATTGATAATTGGGAGAAGCAAGAAATAAACGAATCTTGTCCTCCAATTCGATAAAAATGAAAGTGAAGAAAATTGCGTTGCCATTATATTATTTTCAACGTTCCTTTCTTTCTAGCTAAATCATTGATTCTTCTAACCATGACTAGAATCAACACGATCCAAATTGCTAAACTACAAATATAAGCGCCAATATTGATGGCCACACTTGAATAAAGCAAAACCTTTACGGGCATCGTCATTGGTAAAAAGTACTGTGATACATTCATTAAAGGTAAAGTAAGGGCTTTGTTTCCAAAAAGCCCCGTTAAAAGTAAGATTGGCACATCAATCAAAGCTTCATAGACCAAGGCATTTGGCGTCAAAGTAAAGAAAGCCGCAATCAAGATGTCAATCGTTGTAGCCCCAATCCATAACAAAATCACCATTATGATAAACTTCAAATCAATTTCCCCAGTAGAAACGGAGAAAACTTTAGCCAAAAGCCAAGCTAAAGGGAAAGAAATCAAGCCATAACTCGACGCAGGTAAAAGGAGTGCAATTAGCGATCCGCGCTCGTCATAACGCGTATTAACAATATAAGGAAGCGTACCTTGAAATCTCTGATAGCCGATACTTCCAGCCGCCGTTGTGCATGATGACCATAAACCAAACACAGCACTTCTAATCCAAACCATAGGATCGTTTAAGCCATGATTAGCGTAAGCAATTGTATATTGCAGAATGAAAATACTGACTGTGCTAGTGATCGTCAGCCAAAAGAAGTACTGATTTGAAATGTAAAGTTTGAATTGAAACCAAAATAATCGTAAAAATCTCATCCATTATCTCCGTAATTGTGGTGCCAAAGCCAAGTAAGATTCTTCCAAGGTAGCAGGTCGATCAATGCGCTTCACTTTAGACATTTCCACGATATCTTCCACAGTTCCTTTAGCGTGAATTTTACCAGCACCAAGTAAAACAATCTGATCAGACAGAGCTTCAACTTCCGACATCATGTGACTAGTTAGCAGAATGCTGATCCCTGATTGCGCCAAGTTCTTTACTACATTTCTAATATTGGTAGCAATCTCGACATCCAAGCCATCAGTAGGCTCATCAAGAAGCAATAATTGCGGATTGCCCAGAAGTGCCCGCGCAATGTGCATCCGCTGTTTCATCCCTTTTGAGAAAAATTGCACCTTCTTATTCATATCGTCTTTCAAATTAACAATGTCGAGCACACGCTCAATCTCAGCTTTTTGTTTACGATGCGGAATCTTAGCTAAATCTGCGAAAAAAGACATATTCTGCTTGGCCGTGGCTCTCCCATAAAATCCGAGATCCCCACCAAAAGAAACGCCTATATTATCACGAGATCGAGTTTTTATAACGTCTTCGCCATTAATGATGACTTGACCTGACGTCGGCAATAAATAGCCACCAATTATAGAAACGATAGTCGTTTTGCCTGCTCCATTTGGTCCAAGGAGAGCCACGATTTCGCCTTCTTTAATGTCAAAGGAAACATCATCTAAAGCAATGAATTCCTTGCCATTATCGTTATACACTTTTCTCAAATTTTTGATTGCTAAGTAGTCTGTCATGTTAGTTTTTACTTTCTATAGATTCATGTTGGAAAGATTTATCTAGAATCAATTGAGCTTGTTCCTTAGCCTTAACTTTCATTCCTAATTTCATATAACAATTAATCAACATCTCTCTAGAAGCCTGTACCCCATCGTAATTTCCAACTTCTACATGTGCATTCGTAGCTAACTGAGAAGTATGAAGAGCTTCCTGATACTCACCCAACATAAATTGAGTATAAGCTAAAACGCTGTAAGCCTCTGCTGCATACCCTTTAGAATATTTTTTCACATGTTCTAAATTAGAGAGGGTAATACGATTAGCTTCATTATAATGATTATTTTCAAGTTCTAATTGAACTAAGTTAATCCCAACTTGTCCTTTATATCTTTCCGCCTGACTCTTTTTATTTTTATCTGTACATTGCGCTACATATTCATTAATTCTACGTGTAGCATTAATCAACATTGATTTAGCAGAGATTATTGAAAAATCGTTAGGTTCCATTACAATTGCTAATCCTAACATATTATCATATAAAGCCATATATAAATCTTTATCTGAAGATTTTGGAATTTCTCTAGAAACAAGCTCATCCAATAGTTCTTGAGCTTCCTTAAGATCATGGAACCTCTTCAACTTAGTTATTATTAAACGATGATATGCAGTAATAACATGATTAATATCATTATCTTTGCGAGCTCGATTTATAGCTTCAGAGAAAAACACATAAGCTAATTTAGAATTTTGGCTAGCAGCAACGGTGCCACTATAAATAAGTGCATTATAGGATCCAAATTTTAAAATTTCTGATTCTCTTTTAGATACTACTTTAAAAATAGTTTCAAAATCACCCGTTAACAATGCACTTGAATCCATAACGTAAGGTAATAAATTTATATTTGCTTCCTCCAAATCTTTTTCGAGATTGCTAGTGGAAGGAAAATCTACATCTAAATCTTTAATACTCCACTTTGTAAATTCTTTTGGACTTACTGTATATCTTACTCCTAAATCATTTAAAAAGAAGGGACTTCGTGAAGACCTTTCTTCTACTGAAGTCCCTTCTAATAGTTTCTTAGATACAGAAAGCCTTTCAAGAAAAGTGGAATTTAGTTTTTTATCAATGTTGGGAATTGATAATACTTCCTCAACAAAATTTTCTAAATACATTTTCTTTTAGGTCTCCTACTCTTTAACCGTGGTTCCAAGCTTGCATAGGTCTAGTAAGCATTACGCGTGAATCTTCAATCTTTGCAACTGCTTGATTGATAACTTCTTCTAAACTCATAATCATGTACCTCCATATAAATTTTTGAATTTTGTTATGAATAATCAAATTATAGAATTCTATAATTTTAATTATCTACAACAATAACTGGTAATGTAACAATAATAATTTTTAATCCCTTCTACTTACTCAATGACTTATGTTTTAAATATTAATTCAAAAATATTTATTCGTGTCAAAATTTGTATATTTACAATTTTTTTGGTAAATTTCTTATAAATTGAGAGTATCCTACCTCTCTCAACAAAGACAATATATCATTCATCTTTTCTTGATTATTTTGTCTTAAATATACAAAATATAGTCTTAACATTTTATACATTAATAAGTCTGGATTTTCAGATAGATTTTTTAAAAAGATAATAATATCATCAACCACCGTATCTGTAGAATTATAAGCTCTTCCAAGATAATTAATACAAACACTTGCTATCCTTCTTTGAACCTCATAAGATTCTTTAGAGATAGTATCCTTATATTCTCGCAATATCTTTTTCATATATATGTTTAATCTTTCTATACTAAAGATTTGCATTGAACTACTAAATAACTGTAGAAATTCTTTATTTCTGGTCCAATCATCCTTTTTATTCAATTCATTCGAAATCTCTTCTTTAACATTTTCATCTAGATCTTTAATATTCCCCTCCAATATCGCAACTATTACCTTCGTTTCTAAAGTTAATAATTTATCATCTTTAACCAGCGATTTCATTTTATTAATTTGAGAAAGGTCACCATTATAAAATAGCTGTGCAATTTTTTCTAACGATTTATTTGAGTCTAGCATATCCGAATCATCCAAATAACGATTAAAAAACTGAGTAAAATTAATCTTATTAAGTAATAAAATACGGATAAAATCTGATACTTTTATATCTTGTTCTTCACTTTCTATTCGAGAATACTGAGAGACTGATAAGACTCCTTGTAAAAATTCTTTTTGCGTCAGATTTCTATTCTTACGCTCTATCTTTAAATATCTACCAATTTTATAATCAGACATGTTAACTCCTTCTTCCTACCTCTTGCTCATACTAATTCTAGGTAAGAGTATACTGGAAAATTTTGTAATTGAATTCATACAAATAAATAGATAGTAATTCATTATTAATTTGATCAAATAATAATTTATGAAATATATACATTTAGCTGACAAAGCGTTACCTTTTGACTTAAGAAAAGAAATTAATTTTTTGACAAAGCAAAATCCCTTCAGAGGGGATTTACTTTGATTATTATTTTTTTGAATATAGAATGTAAATAGAAATTGTGATGAGGAAAGGATGACAAATAGGATTATCGTAAATTATCTTGTTTTACCTGAATAATACTTTTTATTGTTCTAAATATATTGTTTAGGACAATGTATAAATGATACAAAATAAATAATTCGAGAGGAAATTGAAAAGAGATAAATAAAACAATGAAATCTAAAAAAACTCTTATAGCTACACTTGCTACAACTTCAATAGCAGCTTTACTTGCCTTAAATCCAATTACTATTAATGCCGCAACTAAATCGGTAAATCCTACCCAGATTCAAAAGAATGATAAACAATATGTAATTAAAAATTCTCCTGAACTTAGTAAATGGGGTTATATCGTAAATGTTAATTCTTCTGAACAGCCTGTCTTTGTTGGTAAAGACAGCTATAAAAAAATGCTAAATAATCAATTTTTCAAGGGTTCAAAAGTTGCTAATCCTAAAAAAATTAAAAATGTCAGATTTAAAATTGTTAAAACTATGACATTTAAGAACGCAAATGGCGGTACACCACAATATTTAATTACATCTAAGAATCATAAATACAATGCTTGGACTACAGATGGCGAATTGCGATATTACGCCATCAATAGAAAGGCTCTTAAAGCAGTCGTTACACCATTAAAAAGAATACATAAAAGAAATTATGAAGGATTGCATAATCGAGAGATTAAAAACAAGCATGATTTTAACTTAGCAGTTAAGGCAGCTAAAAAGTTAAAAGGAAATCAGCGTAAATTCATTTTGACATCATTGAATCAAATGAAAAAAAATAGCAGCACCGAAAATGCGATAAGCAATCTATTAGCATGGAGTGTTGATGGATCCTGGAAGCTGAACGGATAAAATATACTAATTCACATATATAGATAGAAAGCGATAAATTGTTTTAATAGAACGGTTTATCACTTTTTTATTTATAATTGACTATAAAAAATCTACATAGCAATTGAGGTAATTCAATGAAAATTAATGAAGCATTAAAGGCGTTAAGAAAAGACCTAGATTTAACGCAAAAACAAATGATTAAGGGAACAGATATTACCGTAACACATTATTCTAAAATGGAAAAAGGACAAAATAGAATCTTTATTGATGATATATTTAAAATCTTAAAATGTAGAAATATTTCAATTAGTTATTTCTTTACAAGATATTTTAATGAAAATAATCGACTTAATTATTCTGAAAAGCTAAATTTAGCCTTTTATAATAAAAATTTAGATGAGGCCAAAAAAATAAAGAAAGAAATTTTTCATGATAAAAGTACAACATATGAATTAAAAGATAGAGCAATATTAATTTTAGATGCTTTAAAGCAAAATTATAATTATGAAATTACCGAAGAAGTTATGAATTATTTTTTTAGATATAAAGATTGGACACAGAATGATGAGGCAATAATTATACTAGGTAATTCAATAAGAATTGATAATTTAATGAGTATGAAACCTCTATTATTAAAATTAGTAAAGAAGTATCCCAATTTAAATACTCATACAATAGAAAAACAACGTAGATTAGCTACAGTTGGAATTAATTATCTTTATACCCTGAGAAAAGCTCAAAAACAGTTAGATAATCCAACTACAAAAATATTAGACTGGCTAAAAACTATGTCTAATTTTCCAGAATTAGGTATATTAAAAGAATTATATGTATATTTCATGGCAGTATATACTGATCAAACTAATATTTCTCAAAATATAAAACAGGTTTTAAAAATATCTGGATATAAAAATATAAGTGAAAATTTACCAAATTAAAACTAGTTACAAAAAAGATGATCCTTAATGTTGATTTAGATTCCTATGATGATTTCAACGAGTTAGGTGAAGCTTTTGAAAAGAAATTTCCCGGGAAATTCTCGACCTTAAAGTTAGGTCATGGCATTATAAAAGTAATCAACAGTACCGCTTTGATTGATTTTGCCCGAGAATGGTTCGACAAGAAAGACCACCAACTTGGTAATGCAGTAGACTAAAAAAGAGTAGCCTCATGGCTACTTTTTTGCTCTCTTATTCTGTTGTTTGGTAGTTTTTGTTTGCTTTTAATAGGGGTTTTTATATATTGAATTTTACGTTCGTTATCTTATGCTAAAATATCAATTAGCTAAAAAGTGGAGAGGAAAAAATAAAAATGAAATCATTAAAGTTAATAATCATCTTAGCTAGTTTGTTAGGATTAACGGGATGCCATATATCTTACAATGGTTCAGCACCAAACACAACCACTGAATGATTCTGATTATTATTTCTATTCCAATTCTTAAATCCTTATTGGTTGAAAGTCTTCGTAACATTATTCTTCCCTCTATAAATTATGTAACAGATTAAGCATAGCAAGATAAGCCAAATCGTATTACATTTGACAAATGACACATTCCATTTAACCTGACCTATCCAGATATAGTAGAAATCATTGGCTAAATATTTTACTGGTATACAACTGGAAATAGCACGTAAGTTTTTCGGTAAGGAACTATACTGCACAAAAACACCTACAACCATAAACAATATAAACATTATAGTCATTCCTACAGGCATTAAAGCTTTAATCTCTGGTATTATTAAGCTCAACAATAAACCAAACATAAGTAAAACTATCGCACAATATAATAATTGAATAAAAAAGTAGCACAAATATTCTATACTCGGGAATCTTAAGTTATATATACTTTTTCCTACTATTAACTTTTTATTTAAATTATTTTTTATTATTAAATCTATAGTTCCAGACTTTAATTCTTCTTGTGATAGATTAAAGCTCTGCATTGTATCCCCTAATTTACTTTTTACAACAATTATAGGATGCTGAGGAGATAATTTGATATTAAAAAAATTGTCTTGCAAAGTAGTACTATCACTGTCAGATTCTATTTTGGCACCTGAAGATGATAAATTTTCGTCTAATACAAAGGAATTAGAATTATCTCTTATCGACCATCTTGGATTGCTTACAGGTAATTCCCTAAACTATGCTACATCAGACTGTGAAATATCTGTTTTAGGTAAAATATATTCATTTATAACCTACAATTTTCCTGTTACTTTAACTAGTTTGTCAGCTTTTACAGTATTACATGCGAAAGTTGATAATAAAATTATGCCCAAACTCAATGCTAAAGATGCTAGCCTTACTTTAAGATTAAACTTCATAGTTCATCATTTCCTTTCAAGAGAATCAGTATTACATTATGGCAAAACTGGATAATCTACGATAATCACTAAGATCAACTTCCTTCTAAAAAATATTTGATTAAAGCATACACTTAAATTATAATTTTTTCATCATAATCCCCACAAAGGGGAATTGCTTTTATATATTTACACTTTAAATCAATTGGTGTATTTTAAGTTATACAAAAAATTATAAGAAACGGTGAAAAGCTCTATGTCAATTATTAGCATAATATTAATTTTTATTTCATTAGGAAGTTTAGCCATTCCAAAAGTAAGAATACACTCACACTTACGACTAATTTTTTTAGTATCATTTGCTTTGGGGCTAATACTATTAGGAATATCTATTGCCACATTTCTTAATATGTAAATAATTCTAGTTATTGCATTACTTTAAAAGATAAACTTTTTTTAAAGATACCTTTTCACACATACACCTCAAAAAATCTAAACTGCGTTTAGATCTCTCTTAATGTAAATTAATAAAAACTTCTTTTAAATAAAATACAAACAAATACAACAAAAAACAGGCTCTAAAACCTGTTAAATCACCATATTTAGTATCCCTAAACTTAACTCAAACACACTCTAAACACCATATATTTTTCTGCGTGTTTTAATTGTGTTAATTTCATAATAATTCAAAGTAACAAAAAAGCCTTTCAAATCAAGCTTTATTGAACTTCTTTGAAAGACTTAAGCGTATTTCTAATGCTGACTAGAAGCATAGAGGTTCTAGTCAACATCCTTGATATATCAATATTTTTAATAGACACGATACTTGCGAAGTGCAAATAAAGTGCATTTTTAACTAACAATTCCAAAGTTGAGAATTTTCTTTATAAGATTCTCGATTTTCCTTTACGTAAGTTGAAAGAAAAACTTGAATAGTATTTCCCATTCTTTGGCAAGCATACATATTAGATATGCGATTGTCATTACCAAGTTTGCTCATTATCACCCTGATCATATGAATTTATGATCAAAGTATTCAATTAGTG
>CANRQR010000036.1 GCA_947641735.1 uncultured Lactobacillus sp. | reverse complement strand
TTTGTAACATTTTTGTAAAACTACGGTATAATAAAAGTAAATAAAACAGCAAGCTGAAGTATAGCTTACCTTGCTGAGGAGCGTGATTATGATGAGAAAAATTAAAAAGAGAAGTATCATTACAAGTTTGGGTGCAGCTGCAATGTTGGCATCTTTGAGTGTAGGTGGAACTGCTTTTGCAGCAAGTACTATAAATACTGATAGTAGCACCGCAACCACTGATCAAGCCAAGACTTATCAAACTCAACTTGAAGAACATAAGAATTTACAAGCTTATACTAATCCATTAACTGTACGAGCTTTAACTACTACTAAGGGTGTTTTACCTGATGCAACAAGTGGCATTTCTAATTGGAGTCAAGTTCCAGCTGGAACAGTAGCTGCTTGGGATAATAAGCCTGAAGTTAATAAGGCCGGAACTAGTTACGGAACAGTTTATGTTACTTTCCCAGATGGTTCTAGATCAAGATTAGCAGTTTACGTAACAGTTAAAGATAGTGCAGCTAGTCAAAGTAGTGAGAAGACAAATACTACTTCTTCAAATAAAAACTCTTCAGCTGCGGTAGCATCAAAGTCAATTGCTAAGAGCTCACAAGTAGAAAGTGAAGCTAAGACTTCTGCCAAAGACACTGATACTGAAAAGTCAATTACTGTAGATAATAAAGCTGATAAAGATCAAGCATCACAATCCAGTTCTAAATCTAACCAAGATGTAGTTGTAAAAGATCTAGGATCAACTACTGTTACTGAAAAAAATGTTAGTGTTGTAAGTAACTCAAAAGATAAGGACAAGAGTTCAAATCCAATTTCTGTTGCTACTCGCTTACCAGAAACTGTGGCTAAGGCTACTAATCCATTTGTAATAATTTGCGGTGCATTAATTGCAGCCGTAAGTGGTGCAGTAATTTGGAGTAAAAAATTAAAGAAGAGAAATTAATAGATAATAAAAGAGGTCGAAAAACTGATTGTTTCGACCTCTTATTTTATTTCTCTTTATTTTTTTCCTTATCTTTGCTATTTTGAGCTTTTTTCTTTTTAGGATCATCTGGCAAGATAGCAAATTTATCAAGCATTTTATCTAATTGATTATTTTTTTCAAAAGTTAAACCCATCTCTTTAGCTCCTTTGAATTAAGATAAGTGAATTATACCTCATAACTTTAACTAAAAAAAGTAAGCTGCATCTTATAAGCAGCTTACTTTTTAATTTTTACGTCTTAATTTAGCTAAAAAGTCCTCATGTTCTTTTTCTAACTTTTCATCCTTATCAATAAAGAAATAGCAGGCAGCTGCAATTACTGCAACAACTGCTCCTAAGAGTAAGGTCTTAGGAGTAAAGTTAGTAACCATATAGCAAGAAATAATTAAAGCGATAATTGGAATAGTATATTTTCCAGGTAGTGAAAATCCATGTGGTGGATATTCATTACTATGCTTAAATTTAATAACTGCTAGAATTGATGGTACATATTGAACAAAGGATGCTAAAACTGTACATGAAACAAGGAATAGGTAACTTTGAGTAGCTAAGGCTCCTGAAAGAACAGCAGTAAAAATAATACCAACCCAAGGCGCATCATGTTTATTTTTCTTACCAATCCATTTAGGAAGCATTCCGTGTTCGGTAGCAAGGGATGCAATAAGTGAAGGGGTATTAAATGAAGCACTAAAGGCAACTCCAAAGATTGAGATTAACATTCCGACAATCATAAAAGCAAACCCCCATTGGCCAACACCAGTCTTTAGAGCACTAGCTAATGGATTAGAATAACTTCCTAGTTTTTGCCCACTTAAACCAATGGCAACTAAAAGCATCAAGCAGTCTAGAATTGTTACACTTGTCATTACTGCAATTAAAACCCGTGGAATATTCTTTTCTGGATTATTCATTTGCTTTGCAGCAATTGGAATAAAGGAAAAGCCAGTAAATAAGTAAAAAATTGGTGTGAAGGCATCTCCAAAATGTTTAAAGAATGGTCCAACACCGGTTAAAGCTGCATGTGGAATTACCGGAGTAAAGTGAGCTTTCTTAATAAAGAAGGCCCCCACAATAATGAAGACAAGTAATGTAATAATCTTAGCTGCAGCTGAAATGTTATTAACAACTTTTACCCAAGATCTACCAAAGAAATTAATAATTGAAAACAGTAAAATTAAGAAGATAACTCCACTAATGTAGACAGCATTGTTTTTAAAAATAGGTAGAAAACTCTTTAGAATGGTTAATAAAGCAACTACTTCAGCGGAAAGAGTTGTACATCCCAAAAACCAAGTAAAAATACCTAATTCATAACCCGAAAAACGTCCAAAAGCATTATACGAATAAAGCCAAGCGGCTCCGGATTGTGTGAAACGGCTGGATAGGTCAGCATAGCATAGAGCAATCATGCTGACAGTGATAGCAGTACAGAGAAGAACAAGAATAGCTGTTAGGTTCATGTAACGGTAAATTACAGAAGGTAGCAGGAATGTCCCTGATCCAATGACTGCATTAATACCTAAAAAATAGATGGATATAAAGGAAAGTTTCTTAGGTACGGAACTTTTATTAGTCATATTTTTACCTCTCTATCTAATAATATTCTCCTTTATCTATTGTAGTGCTTTTGAATAGTAAATCTATACTAAATATTCAAAAAAGATAATAAAATTGAGCTTAAGTAACTGACTTATTAATAATAAGTAATACTATGAAATTGTAAGTTAGAATAGCTAGGTAAGGAGAAAATTATGACTGAGATTATTCAAATTTGCACTGTAGTCAAATAAATATATAGAACTTTTCATTAAAATTATTGATTTTGTGATGCGAGAAAAATAAGAATGACAAAGATTGCTATTTTAGGGGCCGCTGGTCAAATTGCTCAATTAGTTGAACCATGCTATTTAAAGAAGACGGATATAGATATGGTTTTATATTTGCGTCATCCTAATAAATTACATCAAATTGAAAATCTAGAAGAGGATCTTAAGGCCAATGTTGGTTTAGATAAGCCCGGAACTGACAGAGATAAGCCAGCCTGGTATTAAATTTAATGAATAAGAAAAAAGAACGGTTTTTAAGCCGTTCTTTTTGGTGTAAAGGGAGCAAGTTTAAGCTTATCTAATTGATTACGATAATAAGTCAAACTCTTACGATTGCAGTGTAGGATTTCCATTAATTTCAAGTCTGAGAGGCTCGGGTCATTTACTTTATAGTAAATATAAGAAAGGCGAAGTTTTCCTGGGGTAAGATCAAAATTTAAAATATCTTTATCTGGAGCAATTTTTCTAGTTAAAGAGGTTAGGGCAGAGATTTGTTTACCGGTCTTTGTTTGAAAAATAAGAGGATTTTCTTCAGTATTAGTCAGGAGAATAGAGCAATAATGTGAATTTTTAATTCTTGAAATATCAGTCTTACTTAAATTAAGAAATTGTTTTGGATCAAAACCATGAGCAATTAAAATCAGAACCTTTTTGCAATCAAGACTAATTTCAGGCCAAGTTATAATTTCATTAAGCTGATCAAGCCATTCAATGCAAATATGAGGGGTTCGATCAAAAGTATAGCCGTGTAAATCGGTAAAAAGATAATTTTTAATTAGTTGATGGTCATAGAGAAAAGAAAAATATTTCTTTAAATGGGTGACATACTTATTAATCGTACTAATTGTTTTATTTTGATCTTGTTCTAAGTGGTCAATAAAGGCGCGGATATCTTGAGCTGATACATTGCCAACGGTTGGCTCTGAATTTGAATTTTGTAAAAAATAATTCCAAAAATAATAAATGGATTGATTAATTGAAGTAAGTGTTCGTGGCGCTAGATTTTGACTAGTGCACCATTGATTAAAATTCTTTTCGTATGGAAATAACATTTTTATACCTCATTAACAAAAATGTAATTGTTACTTTAACATAAAAATAATTATAACAAAAAAGGTTGGCGAACTTCCAGTCCGCCAACCAGTCTACAGCAAAATTTTACTTCTTAATTCGAGTTTTGTACCACTTAATTCCAAAGTAAATAAATAGAATTAATAAAAGGGCAATAATTACGAGTGTGTAATCATCAAAGATTCTAACTACAACTTGCCAATTTTTTCCCATATAATGTCCTAAACCAACTAAGACACTATTCCAAACTAAACTACCTAAAGTAGTCAAGATGAGGAATTTAGTCCAGCTGACATGGGCAATACCTGCGGGAATTGAGATTAAACTTCTAACAACAGGGATACAACGTCCGTAAAAAATGGCGCCAATTCCATGTTTGTCGAACCAATCGATGGCTTTTTGAGCGTCATCTTTTTTAAATCCTAAAAGTTTAAATAATTTAGTTTCAAGTAATTTTTCAAGTCGTGGTAGCGTTAGGTTACGACTTATTGAAAATAAAATAATCGCACCAATGATTGATCCTAAAGTTGAAGCTAGGATAACTCCGATTAGAGTTAATTTAGTTCCACTAACTAAGAATCCTCCAAGGGTCAAAATCACCTCTGAAGGAATAGGTGGGAAAATATTTTCAACGGCAATTAAAAGAATAATGGCAATATAGCCGAAATTTTCGATAAAGTGTGTTAACCAAATTGTCATTTATATATTTATTGTCTTTCTAAAATTTTATCCATTTTTTTAAAGAATAAGTCTTTGTTTGCTTTAGTTACTTCTGTAAGTTCTTTTCCGTTAGGATCTTGGAACATTCTTCCGCTTGCTAATCCTGAAGTAATAACGTCTACCTTTACTTGACGTGTTTTTACAATTTCAGGATATAAGGCGGACATAGTTGTTAGAACGTCCCATAGATATAATTCTGCATTAGGAACAGAAATAATTAAGCTGTAGCCCAGCCCAACTAAGTCAATAGCAGGATATTTTCTCAAGCTTGCCCAATGTTGACGAAGTTCATCAGTTAAAGGTAATTCTTCAGTACTTTCTAAGCCAACCATTTGAATTTCAAGGTCTGAGTTTAAGACGCGTTTAACTGCATCGGGATCCCAAAAAGCATTCCATTCTTGAGTGCCGTCAGCATCAACGCTGACTACGTTTCCATGTCCGTCTAGAGAACCACCCATCCAGTAAACTTTTTCAATTTTTGATTGAATTGAAGAATCTTCATCTAAAGCGCGTGCTAAGTCAGTTATTGGACCAGTCATGACTAAAGTAACTGGTCCATCTGCTTTTTTGATTTTATCAATCATATCTAAATGAGCTGGGAGCGGAGCTTCAGGAGTTTTGATTTCTCCAGTTTCATTTAGGATTGGAAAATAATTGAATGAGTAAGGTGCCATCCGCCATTCTTTTGGAAATTGATGAATTGCACGTGAATTTGAACGAGCAACTTCTAATTTATCACCGCGTAAATTGAATTTATCGACCATTTTCCGACAAGCTTCTACTGAAGGATCAATATATCCATCGCCATCAATGGCACTAATACCAATTAATTTAATGTCAGGTGCCTGCAATAGTAAAAGAAGTGAAACTAAATCATCAATGTTTCCATCGTGATTAAAATAAATATTTTTCATTTATTTGCGACCTTTCTTTTTGGTTTAATTCCTATTTTATAGGAAGATGAGCGATAACGTAAATAAAAAAAGACATCTTACTTGGTTTTAACAAGGAACGTGATAAAATACTATGGGAATTTTAATGGGAAGGAAAAATTAATGGCAACGGAATATATTGAAAATAAATTAAAGCTTTTGCCTGATAAACCAGGTTGCTACTTGATGAAAGATGTTAATGGCAATGTGATTTATGTAGGGAAATCTAAAAACTTAAAGAACCGCGTTCGTTCCTATTTTAAGAGTAAACAAGTGGATAGACGGGCTGAACTTGTGCGTGAAATACGTGATTTTGATATCATAACTGTTTCTTCTGATAAAGAGTCTTTTTTATTAGAGATTACATTAATAAAAAAATACCAGCCTTATTACAATGTACAACTAAAACAAGGAACAGGTTATCCTTACATTGAAATTACGAATGAACGTGATCCACAAACACGCTTGACGTCAATCGTTCATAAAGACAAAGGATATTATTTTGGACCTTATCCAAATGTTTATGCGGCTCAAGCAACCTTGAAATTTATTCAAAAAGTTTGGCCACTGAGAAGATGTTCCGGACATCAAGGTCGACCTTGTCTTTATTATCATATGGGACAGTGCCTTGGAGCATGTTTTAAAGAGGTGCCCAAAAGTGCTTATGATGCACAAATTAGAAAAATAAAGCGTTTCTTGAATGGAGATATTTCTCAAGTTAAACAAGATTTAACTGAAAAAATGACAAAGGCGTCAATGGATCTTGAATTTGAACGCGCTGCTGAAATAAGAGATCAATTGAAATATATTGAACAAACAGTTGAAAAGCAAAAAATCATTTCTAATGATCATACCCAAAGAGATATCTTTAATTTCTACGTTGATAAGTCTTGGATTTCAATTCAGATTTTCTTTTTAAGACAGGCTAAATTATTGCGCCGTGAAACAAGATTGTTTCCTTTGACAGACACTAGGGATCCAGAAGATGCATTTGTTTCATTTATTGCTCAATTTTATGGGCAACGAAACCGTGTTTTACCTAAAGAAGTGTTAGTTCCGGCTGGAATTGATAATGAATCTTTGTCTGAAGTGTTAAAGGTTCCTGTGCGAACTCCTCAGCGTGGTCAAAAGCGTGCGCTTTTAGAAATGGCTCATGATAATGCCAAGCTAAAACTTGATGAAAAATTCCGTTTGCTTGAGTTAGGAAATCGAAAGACTAAAGGAGCGCAAAAAGAAATTTTTGACGCTTTAGGACTACCATATGGACATCGAATCGAAAGTTTCGACCACTCGCATATTCAGGGGGCTGATCCCGTATCTGCACTAGTTGTATTTACTGATGGTGAACCAGATAAACATGAATATCGTAAGTATAAATTAAAGGGTGAAGTTGAACATCAAAATGCAGCTGACGAAGTTGGTAATACTCGCGAAGTAGTTAGAAGACGTTATAGTCGTCTTTTGAAAGAACACAAAAAAATGCCAGATTTGATTTTGATGGATGGTGGTCAAATTCAGGTTGATGCGTGTTTAGATGTTTTGAGAAATGAATTAAATGTGAATATTCCTGTTGCTGGGATGGTTAAGGATGATCATCACCGCACTAATCATTTGATTTTTGGAGACCCAACACAAGGCGAGGAATTAAAATTAATCCCGCTCAATCCTAAGTCTGAAGGCTTTTACTTGATGACTAGAATTCAAGATGAAGTTCACCGCTTTGCAATTACTTTTCATAGAAGAACGCATGCTAAAAATGCTCTTTCAAGTAAATTGGATGAAATTAAGGGTATTGGACCAAAATCTCGTAATAAGTTACTGAGAAAGTTCGGATCCTTGAAGAAAATTAAAGAGGCATCGGTAGACGAATTAAGAGATGCAGGTCTAACTCTTCCTCAAGCACAAACTGTAAAATTGAGTTTATAAATTAACCACAAAAGACCTGATTTAATAGGGCTTGATATGGTATCATAGTTAAGAAACTTTAAGAATAAATTTAATGATAATTTGATAAATAAAGGAGGCAAATTATGTTTGTCGACCAAACAAAAATAGATGTACAAGCAGGAAAAGGTGGCGATGGAGCAGTTGCCTTTCGTCATGAAAAATACGTACCGCTTGGCGGACCAGCTGGTGGAGACGGTGGACGCGGCGGAAGTATTATCTTAGTTGCAGATTCCGGCTTAAGAACTTTAATGGATTTTCGTTTTAGACGTAAGTTTAAGGCAGATAATGGTGAAAATGGACGAATTAAATCACAATATGGGCGCGGAGCTAAAGATGTAAGATTAAAGGTTCCAATGGGAACAACAGTCTATGACTTCAATACTGGTGAGCTTTTAGGTGACTTAGTTGAAAATGGTCAAGAATTAGTTGTAGCTCATGGTGGTAAAGGCGGTAGAGGAAATATTCACTTTGCGACCCCGACTAGAACTGCTCCTGAAATTGCTGAAAATGGTGAACCAGGAGAATTTCGGACTTTGCGTTTAGAGTTAAAAGTTTTAGCAGATGTTGGTTTAGTAGGTTTCCCATCTGTAGGGAAATCAACTTTACTGTCTGTTGTAACTAAGGCTAAACCAAAGATTGCAGCTTATGAATTTACGACCTTAACTCCTAACTTGGGAATGGTTGTTCTTCCAGATGGACGAGATTTCTCAATGGCAGACTTGCCTGGTTTAATTGAGGGTGCATCTAAGGGTGTAGGACTCGGAATTCAATTTTTACGTCATGTTGAACGTACAAAAGTAATTTTACATCTGGTATCAATGGATCCAAATAATGGACGTGATGCATATGAAGATTACGAAACAATTCGGAAAGAATTAGCAGGTTATACTAAAGATTTAACTACTAAAAAAGAATTAATTGTTGCTACTCAAATGGATATTCCAGGTAGTGAGGAAAAACTAGCCGAATTTAAAAAGAAACTAGGAGATAAGACTGTATATCCTATTTCTAGTGTGACTCATAAAGGTGTTAGTGAATTGATGGGCAAAACGGCAGATCTTGTTGAAGAAGTTGCTCGTCAAGAAGCTGAAAAGCCAGCAGAAATCAAAGTTGCCGAAAAAGAATATATTTACAAAAAGTCTGAAGATGAAGGATTTAAAGTTGAACGAACAGGAGAGCATAGCTTTATTGTTACGGGCAATAAGTTAGAGCGTCTTGTTCAAAGAACTAACCTTGATCACACCGACGGTATAATGCTTCTTGCTCGTAAATTAAAGCGTTTGGGTGTAGACGAAGCCTTAAGAGAAAATGGCGCAGTAAATGGTGACGATATTACAATAGCTGACTTTACTTTTGAATTTGTTGATTAATAAAAGTTGAAGAAGTAGGGAGTAAGACTTTTGAAAAGAAAGAACCGCTTTATTACAGGGTATGCGGGCTTACGTGCTTTAGCCGTTATTGGAGTTATTTTGTATCACCTTAATCCAAATAGTTTTATGGGTGGATATTTAGGTGTACCAATATTTTTAGTGCTATCTGGATACTTAGTTACAGATCATATGTTTCATGCCTATGAAGAGCGGGGAAAGTATGACTTTAAGTCTTTCTATTTGAGGAGGATCAAAAAGTTATATCCTCAAATGATTGCACTTTTATGGGGATGTAGTGCATATATTCTGCTTTTCCAGCAAAATCTTTTAGCAAAATTAAATCAGATAGTGATTACTAATCTGTTGAATGTTTATAATTTTTGGCAGATAAAAAATGGACAGAGCTATTTTGAACGTTTTGCTTCAAATGAATCGCCATTTATTCATTTATGGACAATGTCAATTGAAGGACAATTCTATATTGTGTGGCCGTTGGTAATTTTCCTTTTAGTTAGATATGCTAAAAAGAAAAAAATCATTTTTTGGACAATTACTGCTTTGACACTAATTTCTGCTTTAGAAATGGCTATTTTATTTAAACCCGGTGTTGATACAAGTAGAATCTATTATGGAACAGATACTAGATTTTTCTCCTTAGGCTTGGGTGCAATGCTAGCTGTATTTTGGCCAACTTGGAAGTTAAACGAACATCTTGATAAGGGAGATAGACGTTTATTAAATATTATTGGTGGGGTAGCATTGATTGGTATCTTGTTGATGGTAACTAATCCTATCTTTAATCCACAAAAAGCTTTTGCTTATCGTGGTGGAATGTTCTTATTCTCTTTTGTTACGATGATTTTAGTTGGAGTAATTGCTCACCCTGGCAGTAGCTGGAATAGGTGGTTAACTAACCCAGTTTTTAATTGGATTGGTTCACGTTCATACGGAATTTACTTGTATCAGTTTCCAATAATGATTTTCTTTGAAGATAAAGTTAAGGACATTGCTGACCATGTAGTGCTTTATCATACTATTGAAGTGATTTTGATTTTAATTATTGCTGAGCTAAGTTATCGTTTTATTGAAAAGCCATTTGGTCGAATTGACTGGGAAAAGGTGCATCAATTTTTAACTAAGGCTTTGAATTTTAAGGCTAAACATTATCAAGCTAAGGCCTTATTGGCTACGGGTATTATTGTTTTTATTTTGGGTAGTTTTGGTATCATAAAAGCTCCTACTGTAAAAGCGGAAAATCCAAATCACTCGGAATTAGCAACACAAATTAAATCTAATCGAAATCGGCAGTTAAAGAAGAATAAGAAATTAATCAAAGAAGCTCAATCTAGGAAGAAAGCTGCTCCAACTTCAAAATCGGCACTATTAAAGCAAGCTAAACAATTGGCAGCCACTAAGCCAGTAAATAAGGATTTCGAAAAATATGGAATTTCTCAAGTAGACCTACAATTAGCGCAAAAGATTCAAGTGACTGCTATTGGAGATTCGGTAATGGCTGGGTCAAGTCAGAATATGCAAAAGCTAATGCCGCATTTAATTGTGGACGCTGCTGTATCACGGCAATTGGGTAATACTATTCCATTATTTGAACAGTATAAAAAGAAGGGTGCCTTAAATGATAATGTTTTGATTGGATTAGGGACAAATGGAGCCTTTACTCCTAAGGAGCTTGATCAATTAATGAAAATTATTGGGCCGAAACGACACGTTTTCTGGATTAATGTTCATGTTCCGACACGTGATTGGCAAGATCAAGTCAATAATGAGCTAAATGCGGCAACGAAAAAATATCCAAATTTAACGATTATAAAATGGCATGAAGTTGCTGCTAGTCATCCCGATTGGTTCTACGATGATCATACACACCCAACTACGGAGGGATCTAAGTTTTATAGTGCCTATGTAACTAAAGAATTAGTTACTAAGGGAAAATATTAGAAATAGGGTTTTCATGGAAATACAATTTTTAGGAACAAGTGCAGGACAGCCTTCAAAAAGCAGAAATGTTTCTTGTACTGCACTTAAATTATTAGATGAATTAAATGAAATATGGCTTTTTGATGTAGGAGAAGCAACGCAACATCAAATTTTAGATACTAATATTAGGCCTAGAAAAGTAACACGAATTTTCATTTCACATACTCATGGTGACCATATTTTTGGGTTACCTGGTTTTCTTTCATCTCGATCTTTTCAAGGAGATGGGGGACCATTAACAATCTATGGACCTGCAGGTATTGAGCAATTTGTTCAGACTTCTTTAAGAGTTTCAAAAACTCATGTTTCTTACCCAATTAAATATGTAGTTTTAAAAGAAGATGGTCTAATTTTTGAAAATGATATTTTTGCAGTTTATACTGCTCGTCTTGACCACCGTGTACCTAGTTTTGGCTTTCGTGTAGTTGAAAAGCCACGTCCTGGTGAACTATTGATGGATAAGGTAGCAGAATATAACGTGCCAAATGGTCCACTTTTAGGTCAATTAAAAGCTGGTAAGATAATTACATTAAGCAATGGTCAAAAATTAGATGGACACGATTTTTTGGGTAAGGAACGTCCAGGTCGAATTGTTACAATTATTTATGACACGCGCCCAACGAAAAATATTGGAGAATTAGTAGAAAATGCAGATGTTTTAGTACATGAAGCGACATTTAGTGGCGAGGAAGAAAAGATGGCCCATCGCTATTTCCATTCTACTTGCGTTGATGCAGCTCGTGTGGCTCGTGATCACAATGTAGGTCAGCTTTATTTAACACATATTTCTGCTCGCTATACTGGAAAAGCCGGGAGACAACTAGAGCACGAAGCAAAAAAAATATTTAAGCATACTAAATTAGCGAATGATTTAGATAGTTTTGAAATTACGTTGAGGGGATAATAAGATGAGTAATTCATTAAGGGATAAGGTAGTAATAGTTACTGGTGCTTCAAGCGGTATTGGACGTTCAATCGTTTTGGAGAGTGCAAGCCGAGGTGCAACTGTTATTTTGATGGCCCGTCATCAAGACAAGCTAGAAGAAATTGCGAATGAAGCACGTCAATTGTCAGGAAATGATGCATTTGTTTTTCCGACTGATATGAGCAAAGCTGATCAAATTGATCGCGCCTTTAATGAAATTGTTAGTCATGTAGATCATATTGATTATCTAGTTAATGCTGCAGGTTTTGGAGTATTTAAAGAGTTTTTAGAAACTTCACCTCAAGTTGTAACTGAAATGTTCCAAACTAATGTCTTGGGACTAATGTACTTTACTCGGCTAATAGCGCGAGTAATGATTGATCAAAAAGAGGGACAAATTGTTAATTTTGGCTCAATTGCTGGTATTGTTCCAACTACTAAGACGGCAGCTTACAGTGCTACTAAGGCAGCAATTATTCAATTTTCAAATGTTTTACGTCTAGAATTAAAGCCGTTTGGCGTTAAGGTTATGACAGTAAATCCTGGTCCAGTTTACACAAATTTCTTTAATATTGCTGATGAGACTGGTTCTTATGTTAACAATGTTCAACGCTTTATGCTTGATCCAGATGATGTAGCTTGGCAGGTAGTACACTTCTTTGGCTCTAAACGTCGTGAACTCAATTTACCACTTAGTCTAGCTACTTTGGCTAAGTTTTATCAAATATTCCCAACTATTGGTGACTGGGCAAGTTTAAAATTTGCTAGCAGAAAGTAGGTATGAACAGTGAATAAACAACGAAATTTAGTAATTGGATTAATAATTGTTTTAGTACTTGTAATCTTTGCATGCTTAAATACTGAGCTTGTAGCAATTAATTTTGGTTTTTTCCAGCCTAAAATGCCCCTAATTATCGTTTTAGTGATTATGTTATTACTGGGTGCTTTAGTTTCACTTTTATTAGGAAGAGGAGAGAAATTTTCTCCAGATGTTAAAAAAGCACTAGCAAAACAGAAGAAAGAATTAGATAATAAGTATCGGAGTGAAATTGAATCAAGAGATAAGCAAATAGCTGAATTAAAAAAAGTTAACAATTCTGAAGCTACAAAATAAGATTGGACTTGATTTATCAGCTCTTAGATTGTATCATTGAAATACGTGAGTA
>CANRQR010000035.1 GCA_947641735.1 uncultured Lactobacillus sp. | reverse complement strand
GTGTATGATCCTACTGTAGTAGCTGTAACTTTGTTCTTAAATGTAACGGTTGCATTAGTATTAGAAGCCGTATAAATAAGCTGTGATCCAGTGAAGTCTACATTATCATATACATACCCACCAGCATTATAAATTACTCCCCAGTAACTACGTGCATAGATATCCAAGTCCTTGAAAGTTACTGTGTTTGGAGTACTCATGTTAAAAACATAGCCAGAAAAATCAATAGTATGTTTTACACCATTTGTTGCAGATTTAATTGTAAAGTCTCTGGTATTAATTCTTGAAACATATGTATAGTTAGAATCAGTAACTGTCGCAAGATTAATATCATTAGCCACATTAATAGTTGTAGCAGACCCTTTTTGAATTGCATTGATTAATCCTCGAGCATCCGTAACTGTTACTGCATTAGGATCCTCTGCTTCAGCTGCAAGTGCTCTAGTTGTCACTTTGCTTTCAGTAGCAGCTCGCGCACTAAGGAATGATGCATTCTTAACTGCTTCATTTACATTAAATGTATTAGTTGAAACCTCAGTAGTTGCATCATCTACTGAATTGTTCAAATCAGTAGATGCATTATCAATAGTTGCTGTTTTTACTTTTTCTTCGTCAGTCTTTGCAGTTTGAGTTTCAGTGTTCTTAGTCTCTACATTAGGAGTAGCAGCTTCAGTCTTTACATTTTTTACTACTTTTTTATTAACATCAGTAGCAGTATTTGTCTTAGCGGCTGCTTCATCATTTTTCTTAGCTACATCATTAGTTGCAGTATTCTTTGTTTCTACTTCCTTAGTAGCAGTTTCTTCAGTTTTAACAGTTTCAGTAGCTGCAGTCTGCTTTTCATCTGACTTACTTTCAGTATTTTCACTACTCTTGTTAAATTCGCTAGCATTATTAGGAGTATGAGCCTTGTAACTAGCAACAACTGTACTGTGATCAAGATCATCAGTTACTGTACTTTTAGCTTGATTAGTATTTGATTTTTCTTCACTCTTATTTTGAGTATTAGTATCAGCACTTTGATTATTGTCTGTCTGTTCTTTATCTTGTGAACTTGCTACCACAGACTTATTGCCATTATCAACCGTATCAGCAGATGCTTGTTGTCCGTTATATAAGCTAAAACTTAATCCGATTAAAACGGATGCAGCACCTACACTAAATTTACGAATGGAGAAACGTTGTTTTTCGTCTCTCATTTTTTTATTTTTCATTTCAATATTATTCTTTGAAACCATATTTTTCCTCCAATGACAAATTTAAGTCGATTCAATTAAAAATTGTTGTCTATTCAATTTGGCTTAAATTTAAACCTATTGATTTTATCATTCCCTTACTGTTATTTAAAATTAAATATAATAAAAAAATTATACAAATACACACAATTCAATTATTAATAATTATATAGTAACATGTGTCTCCATTTCATTCTACAATATCGGATTATTTCTAATATTTTCTTTAATAAATTTCTTTCTCTATTAAATAACTTTTTTCTATTCAGTGTTTATTAGGTATAGTATTATTTATTAAATTCTCATTACCGATTAAAAGTCATTTCCGACCGATGACTGACAAAATAAAGTAAAAATATCTCATATCGATATAATTTAACTTGAAAGGAGTAAGAAATGAAATTTAAGTTATTTATTAATCCAAACAGTCAAGAAATTGTCGAGGCTACTGTTCATCGAAAAAGTGATTTTTCTACTCAATTAAAGCAATTCGTTTTATCAAGCGATAATTCAAATATAATACCTGCCTATGATAATAAAGACTTAATTATGCTTAACTTAGACAGTATTATAATATTTACAATTATTGAAAATAAGATTTTTGCTATCTACAATAATAAGCAATACCGCATCAGAAAAAGACTCTACCAAATCGGAGACATTCTCCCCACCAATTGATTTATTATCTGCTAAAAAATGTAAATGATATCCAGCAGCTGCCATTCCTTGGAACATCTTCAGTGCAAAGTAACCTATAGCTGTACTGGAAACATCAGTAGATTCAAAAACGGCTTGTTCATCTGCTACTTGCAATAAAGTCTTGTAAGGTCTTGACTGCTTTTCAACTACTCTTGTTTTAACAATTGAAAAAGTTTCTACAATTTTAACTGTAAAAAAGACATTTTTATAAGGATAGTCAGCTAAAATCCTATCTTCTAATTCTTTTTGAGTTAAATTCTTGACCTTAAAACTATCTTTTATCTCTTCAAAATGAATAGAAAACTTCAAATCAACTACTTCTAATATAGATATATCACAAATCCATTCTATAATAGAACTTGAATAAAAATAAATTTAAGCGAGGAATAGACATGGTTAGCATCTTAAATAATCAAACTAGTAATGAAGAATTCTTAAAATTTGCAACTAATGAAGTTCACAATGTTGATGTTGCTACAACACATCATGGTGCACCTTCTGCTCAGGTTTGTGATCTAGTTTTAAATAAAAATGGTAAGCTCTACATTGTTACCTCTAGCCAAAATCCCTTCTTTCAAGATTTGATCCATCAACCTAAGGTGATTATTAATGGGTACAAAGGAGATGGCACGATGGACTCATGTGGTTTTTCAATTCGGGGAACAATTAAAAATGTCGAACATAAATATATTGACGAAATTTTTGAAAAAAATGATTATTTAAATGAAATATATGCAGATGATATTGAAGGTGCAAAAGAAGATCTACGGGTTTTAGAAATTACACCAAAAGAAGCAGCCTACTTAGATCATCGTACTCACCCTATTTTTACAAGAAAATTTGAATTTTAATTAATCATTTTTCCCACATAACTAAATAAGTAAATAAAAATGGATAGGTTTCTTTTCACCTATCCATTTTTTAATATGGTTTAGTTAGCTAATTTAATTCTTTCATCGGCAACTTGTTCAATAAAATACTGATCATGGTCAATTAAAAGCATTGCTGGTTTTACTTCTTGTAGTAAATTAATCAATTGATCTTGATTAAAGACATCTAGATAGTTTGCTGGTTCATCCCATAAATACAAATCTGCCGACTCAAGTAGTGATTTTGCCAAAGCGATTCTTTTCTGTTGTCCCATACTCATCGCTTCAATTGGCACATTAAAGTTAGTACGAGGAAAGCCCATCTTTTTTAAAATATTAAGAAGATCTTTATAAGATAATTTTTGATGAAGCGCAAAATTCTTTAAACTCCCTTGATATATTGTGAAATCTTGCGGTAAATACGAAATTCTTAATCCATTAGCTAGCTGATATTTTCCGCTACTGTTTATTAGGGCTTTATTCAATAAAAATTTTAAAAAAGTAGATTTTCCAGAGCCATTTTTACCTTCAAGTGCAACAATGCCATGATTTTTCACTATCAAATTCAAATTAGAAAATAGGTGTTTATTCCCTACTTTCAGACCTAAACCTCTAGTTTCAAGAAGAGTGGAATGATAATTAGATTGAAAGTTCATCGTTAATTTTGGTATATCTTCAATATTAACCATTAATCCTTCTTTTTCTTCAATCTTTTTATCCATTCTATTTCTACTTGTAATAGATTTCTTCATCATTTTAGCTGCTGCATGTCCAACCGCCGCTTTATTTATTCTAGCTCTACGGTTAAGAATATATTGTGTTTTTTGTCCCAAATTTTTTCTAGCTTCTATTTTTTGTGCCCAATGATAAAATTGTTCTTTCTGATTATGTAAAGTTTTAATTTCGCCAGCTAGTTTTTCATTTTTTTCACGATTGAATTCATCACGTCCTTCTTTGATTTGTTCATATGTTGCATAATTCCCTTGATATAAATGAATTTCAGTATTTTCGATTGCTAGTACATGATCAGTTACTTGATTTAAAAAATTACGATCATGACTTACAACAATATATCCTCTATGATGCTTAGTTAAATATTTACAGATTGCCTGACGACTTTCTTTATCTAAATGATTTGTAGGTTCATCAATAAGAGGAAAAGAATTTTGATCAATAAATGATAAAGCTAATAAAATTTTGGTCTGTTCTCCACCGCTTAAAGTATTAAAGGGCTGCCAGATTAAATTTGAGTCAACGTGCATTAAATTTAGCTCACGCTCTAGTCTCCATTCTTCAAACATAACTTGATCTTGCAACTCATATAGAGTGATATTAGTCGGATTCTTAATCCTAATTGGATAATAAGAAAAATTCAATTTAGTTTGAATTTCACCTCTTCCAACTAATTTTTCCTGTAAAAGATTAAGAAAAGTCGTTTTTCCTCGTCCATTTCTACCCACTAGTCCTAGCTTCCAAGAGCTATCTAAGTCTAAATTTAAATTATTAAAAATATTGTTGCTACTATCTTCATATCTAAATGATACATCTGAAACTTTAATACTACTCATTTAAATCACCTCGAAAAAAGAGCCTGCACTTTATGACAAGTACAGACTCTCCATGTTTTTACGTATTAAAAGAAGATCATGTTAGTCTAATAATCTTGTCAAAAGTGCATAGTTCATCCCCTTAATAAAAAACGAATAATTTCAACTATGCTTAGTTTTGCAAGATTAAAGACGCAACAGCGACCCTTCTTTCTAAAGGTGAATTTCAATTGATAAGATTAAGATATCATGAAATCTGATCAAAATCAATCATAAATAGTTAATTTATACCTCAACAAGCCTATCTATTATTCAACTATTCCTTGATAATTTTTATAATCCTATAAATAACTCCAATCAACAACACGCTTCCGCCGATGATCAAGAAACTAGTCCAATATACATCTAATCTCTGATGATATACATTCACCAGGATTAAAAATATGAGTAAAACCAACATTCCAATTATAGATCTTATTTGTTTTTTCTTATCTGGTAGCAAATTCAACCCTCCATTCTTTATCAAAACGTAATATACAGTATAAATAAAACTCTATGAAACATTAACCAATACTTCATAGAGTTTAGTATATTAATATTATTTTTTATATTACATAAATATACAAATTCGGTTTGATATTATACCAATCTATAAATTTTAATCCAAATCAGTCCTTTATCCCTTCAATCAAGGACTATCACTTATTCCACAAGAATTTAATAAGAGCTTTATCAACTTGTACATTTTCATGGAGCTTTGAATGCTGTGCATTTTTGCCGTTAATCTTCAAAATACGATAAGTACTGTTACCACCCCTAACAAGATACTGCAATGAAAGAGATGACTTATTATCAACCCTACCATCACTACCGTTGCCAATATCACCAATGATGTTCAGCACTTTCACATGCTTTTTAGCATAAATACTCCTAACTTCAGTCATTTGTTTATAAGTTGAATTCATTCTATTTGGCTTACCATTACTATTCAACTTCATCCCTTTTGGCTGCTTAATTGAACTAGGAATTCCATCAAAATCTAAGCCAGCAAAATGACCAGTAATATCAACTTGCTTTTGAATTTGAGGCATATTCTTCTTATTTCCATTCTGAAGCATGTAATAAATAATCGAAATATTACCTAATGAATGTCCCACCATATTGATTTTCTTAATTCCATACTTCTTTTGAAGTGCCTTCACTACATTAGCCGCATACTCACCCTGCTTATTGAAATTAAGTTGACGATTATTTTCATAGTTTACTTCACAGATTGGATTTTTAGCATTTTTAGGCCAAGTACCAACTAAAGTAACTTTACCAGTTTTCGAAACCTCCGCTCGAATAACCGACTTAGTTACGCCAGCTTTCTTGGCGGCATCAACCATATGCTCTTCAGCATGGTAAGATGAACCTCCACCATGAAAAAACAATGTCGGCGTTGAGGTAATTTGCACCTTTTTACTACTAATATTATCTTGGCTTGAGCACCCTGCCAAAATTAAAAGGATGCTGGTCATTAATAAAGCAAATAAATTTTTCTTCTTCATTTTTCTACTTTTTCACAATTGCAATCGTTGCCTTAGCAACTGGATCTGATACCATCAAATCAATTGGATATTGACCATGATATTTATTATTAAAAGCATCGGTAATATCTTGAATCAAATCTGCATTATTAACTGGTTGATATTCAACTTCAAATTTTCGACCATTAATTTCTACTTGGCCACCATTTTTAGTGCCTGCTTGATACCACTTAGTATCCTTAATTCCTTTAGCACCACGAATAAAAACTTGCTTATCTACAACTACTTCCCAAACTGGATTATCTTCCGCAAAGCTTGATTGGTCATCGTTATAAGGACGATTCTGCAAGGTTTGCGCATTCTTAAAAGCTGCTATTTCTTCATCAGTCCATTGTGCCATTAATATCACCTTTAATCACTAACTTTAATATAGGATTTAATTACTTTTCTATCTGCCATATCTTGGTAGGCTTCATTAATTTGATCTAAAGAATAAGTCTTAGTAAATACTTTACCGGGATTAATCTTGCCATCTAAGACTGCCTTAAGTAATACTTCTTTATCATAAGTTGTAACTGATGCAGGTCCACCAGCAACACTCATATTCTTAAAGAAAATTAAACCTGGATTTAATTCTGCTCCGTGTGGTAACCCAACACGACCAACCAATGAGCCAGGTCGACCTACTTGAATAGCTTCTTCATTTGATAACTTACTACCAACACATTCTAATATTGCATCAGCTCCGCCATGTGTAATAGCAAGCAAGTTTTGAATTCCTTCTTCATCACGCTGCACTACATTATCTGTAGCTCCAAATTCACGAGCCAATGCTTCACGGTCAGGGTGACGACTAGTTGAAACAATTTGTTTTGCTCCACGCAACTTAGCCGCAATAATTGCTGATAAACCTACAGCACCATCGCCTAAGACGATTACGGAATCACCTGGTTGAACATTAGCAACTCGAACCGCATGATAACCTGTTGCCATTACATCTGCTAATGCTAAAAACGACTTAAGCATCCCTTCACTGTAGTCTTCGGGCTTACCGGGAACCCTAACTAATGACCATTGTGCATGTTGGAAACGCACATATTCAGCTTGATAACCACTGGAGAAATTGTCACCCAAGTCATGATTCATACATACACCGTCAAAGCCAGCTAAACATGCTCGGCAGTGTCCACATCCATGAGTAAATGGTGCAATTACAAAATCGCCTTTTTTAACAGTAGTAATATCTTTGCCCACTTCTTCAATCACACCGATGATTTCATGACCAGCATTTTCATGGCCTTGTTCTTCTAAACCACGATATGCCCATAAGTCAGAACCACAAACACAGGTACGAAGGACCTTGATGATTACATCGCCATCCTTTTCAATCTTTGGCATTGACTTATCAACAACTTTCATTTCGCCAGCTTTAACAAATTCTGCATATTTCATAAATAGATCTCCTTATTTAATACTCCTACCTAATTCATAAGCCTTTTGAGCAAACTTTTCTAATTTTTGATCGTTCCATGAATCATCCGCATAAATTTCGTCAATTATTTGCCAGCGCATATCATCACTTAACTTATGTATATGTAATTTCACAGCATCCATATCTTCTTGCGTACCATACCCAGCCATCATAAAGACCATCTTTTTATCTTTAAGTTCATGATTATAATCATAAAAACGATCAATGACTGCCTTAAGTTGGGCATTAAGACCAAAATAATAAAGGGATGAAACTAAAACAACAATATCAGCTTCTAGCAGCTTAGGAATTACTTCTTTTTCTACTATGTCATTATCTGGAATGCCAACTTCCATACCTGGTGCGTGTTCTAGCTGTAAAAAATGAGGTGCACTTTCGCCTTGCAAACCTGCATCATAGCGATAAACTTTATTTTCAGTTTCTCTTATTCCTTTTTCAAATTTATCAGCTAATTTATTAGAAGCACCATTAAAGTGCGGACTTCCAGTTAAAATTACTACTTTCGTCATAAAGCCTCCTTCTTTTATATTCAATTTTCATAATTAATTATAGTTAGTCGTCCAATACTTGAAAAATCACAGTTTTTAATGCTAGTATAAATTGAATTTATTGTAACGAGGTACATATAGATGATCGAAAATTACTTACTAGAAGAACTAGTAACCTTCGCAAAGTACGGAACGGTTGCCAAGACAGCAGAAGTTCTTGGATTAACTCAACCAGCCATTACTCATTCTATGAAAAAACTTGAGGAAGATTTGGGCGTTACTTTATTCATTAGAAAGCCAAACAGACTCTACCTAAGTGAGACGGGCAAATACACAGCACGTGAAGCAAAAAAGTTAATCGACGATAATCTTGATTTTACTAAACGGGTCAAGCAATTTGAAAAAGACCAAACCACGTTAATTATCGGCGTCAATGCACCTGGTCCTGGTATTGTTTTACGATCTTTACATGATAAAAATATTCAAATTGTAAGTGAGTTAGTTGAATCAAATTTTGAAAATTTATTAGCTGAGCACCAAGTGACCTGTCTTTTGCTTAACTTTCCTATTAACGATCGGGATATTGGTTCAACTTACTTAGGGACAGAATCCATGTCTGTTAACTTGCCAGCTAATTGTAATCTCAATCAACATGAGCAACTGTCATTTAAGATGCTCAAGGGAAAGACAATCTTAAGTCCATCGCCAATTGGGTTTTGGTCTAAAATTTATCAAGAGGAAATTCCAGATAGCAAGATAATCTTTCAAAACGAATCAAGTGAATACAGTGAGATTCTTCAATACTCTTTTTTGCCTTTCTTTACAACAAACTTGACGAGTTTAGATTCTAAGTGGGGACATAATTTGCCTGATAACCGTAGCGTGCGTCCCTTAAAAGACGAAGTAGCACATCAGAAATTCTACGCTTGTTACTTAAAACACAATAAGGATCGAGTTCAACCTTTAATTGAAAAGTTGCAAGACCAGTGGAGTAAATACGATCAAAAGTAAACCTCTAATCAAACAGATCACTCTATAATAATTTCTTTTAGATACATCTTTAAAGTAAAAGCTAGTGCATCAATTAACATACACTAGCTTTTTGTATATTCAACATTCAACTTTTAAACCGATTAATTTTTAAAATTTACCGATAATTGCAATAGTAAGATATTCTCATGTTTATCAAATATAATTTTTCTTGAAAGGAGCTAAAAAGATGAAATTTAAATTGCTAATTAATCCTGACAAAGAGGAAATAATTCAAGCACAAGTACATCAAAAAAGCATTTTTACTGATAATTTAGAAAAGTTTGTTTTAACAACTGGTAATTCAAATTCAATTATTGCTTACGACGATAAAGATATTATTATTTTGCAACTAGAAGACATTATTATGATCACAATCCTTAGTAATAAGGTATTTGCAATTTGCGTAAACAATAAAAAATACCATCTACGTAAACGTATCTATCAATTAATTAATGAATTGCCAGATAATTTTTGGCGCATTAATAAATCTTCAATTGTTAATCAAATCTATATTGATCGCTTTGAAGAAACTAAGACAGCAGGTGTAAACATTGTTATGAAAAACGGTCTTACAGATTATGTTTCTAGACGTTGTTTCAAAAAAATACGAAAGGAGCTAGATTAAAATGAAAAAATTCATCTTAGATTTTATCAAAAGAGGTCTAATTGCAGCTGGCTTCGGTCCCTTAATCTTAACTATTTTCTATTACGGCTACTATTTTGCAATTGGTTACAATCCAACTTCTGTTTTAGAAATTAACAAAAACATTTTATCTAGTTTACTTTTAGCCTTTATTGCTGGAGGTATCAGTGCTGTATTTAAGATTGAAAAACTATCTCTTGGAATCGCTACTTTAATTGATGCTGTAGTAATTTATCTAGATTATCTATTCTTTTATTTATTTAACAATTGGATTGAAATGAGTTTTATGTCATTAATTATCTTTACACTTTGTTACATAATTGGCTATATTATAATTTGGTTATGTATTTACCACCAAGTTAAAACTCAGATTCAAAAAGTAAACCAAAAGTTATAAATTTAACGAATTTTAATTAAAATATGCTCTAATAATATAAGTAATTATTATATGAAAAAGAGGTACGGAAATTATCCATACCTCTTTTTCATATTCTTTATCCTATATATCTAAACTAGCAAAAACGCAAAGCAATATTATATTTTATATCTTATCAGTTTAAAAGAATAATTTACTCATGATAATCATAAAAATCATCAAACAAGTTGAACTAATTGCAGCAGCACCAAAGACTGTACCACCACGCTTAAAGATCACATTGAAATTAACAGAAATACCTAAAGCGGCCATTGCCATTCCCAAGAATACGTATGCGGCTTGAACCAAGCCATCTAAAACTACTGGTGGGAATGGTAAGAAAGTACCTAAAATACTTGTTAAAATAAATCCGCCTAAGAACCAAGGAATTGGTAATTTCTTAGGTGCTTGCGTATGATCTTGCGCACTTTCTTTTACTAGTCTTCTTTGGTACCAGTAACCTACAATCAAGGCAACCGGTGCTAAAAGCAGAACGCGAGATAGCTTCATAATCAAGGCACTGTCTAAACTAGCTTCACCAAAAGCACTGCCGGCTGCGATAGCATGAGCAATTTCATGAAGAGATCCGCCAGCAACAATACCAAACTGTGAATCTGTTAACCCAAGCATTGGTTTAATCACAATTTCTAAGAGTGTAAATACTGTTCCCATCACACAAACTACCGCAACAGCAAGTACCTCGTTTTCTCTTTTACGTTCTTCATCTCTACTCTCAATTTGAGGGGAAACGCCCATTACAGCAGCTGCTCCGCAAATTCCACAGCCACAAGCTGATAACACAGCTAATTCATCTTCCGCCCCAAACTTTTTACTAAGCCAGTAGGTCAAAACAATCGTTCCGCTTACCCCTAGCATTGCAACTAAAATTGTTTTAATACCAGCATCAGCTAACTTAGTAAGATTCAGTCTAAAACCCAGTAAAATAATTCCTAATCTCAAAAACTTATTAGAAATAAAACCAATCCCTGGGGCTGCTTCTTCTCTTACCCCAACCGGTAAAACCTGCAGTGAAATTCCTAATAAAAGGGCAATTACCAACGCACCAATCAAGTTAACATAGGGTAATTTTGCTAGAAAAATACCTGCCACGGAACAAATTAAAGTCATTACAGCTGCAAGACCAAATGATTTACTCTTAACAATACTTATCAATAAAAAATACCTCCAGTTTAATTACTTACTCCTACCCAGGAAAATTTACAGAATAAGCAATCATATAGTGTTTTAAAGTGATTCTTTCTCGAAAGCAAAATTATTATGATACTATAATATCCAATCCAATAATTAAAGTAAAATAATATGCTCACAAAATCACAAATATTTTTATTGATATAAAAAGGATGATAGCTTAAATTATACTTTCATCCTTTGATTTTGTGATATTATTCATAAAATCTTTCAAATCAATTACAGTCTCAAATGTTAAGAAAAACAATAAAGCTTTAATCCAAGAGCGACTAAGTAAAAAGAAAAAGCAAATTGCTAATGCGATAAGCCCTATTCCCACAAACAAAGCTAAGGCAGCTAACTTTGCTCCAAATAAATTAACGACCTCCTTAAAACTACTTGGCTCATTCTTAACTAATAAAGATAGGTCATGATATTGTTTACTAGTTCTTACTCGAAATGATAAAAAAGTAAATACGGTTCCGATAATAATTAAACCAGCTCCAAGTAATTGAAATAATAGGCTCATTGGAGGCTGTCTAAACATTAAAATACCTCCAAGAATTAGCAAGATGTCCGCAAGCAAATTGTAACGTAAACGTTTATTTTCTAATTTAGTAAAAATTAATTCATTCGAATCCATACTTCATATCCTTTAATATTCTTCTTTCTACCAGTATACTGGTTAAACTAAAAATGACCAAGAGCAATTTTAGCTCTTGGTCATCTAGGTCAATTAACGTCCTTTATGAACTGTATCATTTTCAACTGGAATTGGCTGGGCTTTAAGCCCAACTGCACCATACAAAATACCGATTAAACCGGCTATTATTAATAATTGGGACATAGTCAGGACTCCTCTCTTGGAATCTTCCCCCAGTACCTATCTTACAGGCTTAAGTCTACTTTTCAAAACAAAAAGACTTGTGTTGCAGGTGTCAAAGAAAGCCAAATCCAATAAAAAGTCATCATAATTACTGCTAAATAAGACATCATAGTTAAAAAGTTCTCAAAGCAACCTCCAACTTTATAATGAATTGGTGACTTTCGTTTTTTCTTATAGAATGGCGCTAGCCACTCTACTCCTTGCTTACTGAAACTATCTTCAACTAAATGCAAAAAATAGCCAATTACCAGCCCAAACCAAAGTGCACTCCAATAATTCTGAGAAGTTAGATTGTTGATATGAATAGGAATAAATCTATTCATTAAATAATATAGACCACCAGAAAAAATGACCCAGCCAAGGAAAGAATGAGTAATTCCTCGATGTTTAAGAAAAAGACTAAAATTGATTACTGATTTCTTGCTTGCAGAACTGTTATATTCATCAATATCAGGTAAAGAAGCGCCAATGGCAGTCGCAGCCAGAATAATAATGTTGTTAACTGGATCGATCAATAGACGATTAGTTAATAATAAGCTTAGTTCCACGATTGCAATACTGCAAATTCGATGTGACCTAGTTAGCACTTCTTTTCACCCTCTCTAGAACATATATTCTATTTTAACAAAATTCCCACCAGAATGGGAACTTGTATACGCCAAGGTATAAAAAAACTCTAGTTTTGCACTAGAGTTTTTAAGTAATATCATTTTATAGCTTTACATAATTATTTTACTTTTAATTGATAGTTTCTTTTAATATCTTGCTCAATTCTTCTACTCGCTGATCTTCTGGTTTAGCAATAAAAGCATATTCTTCAGTGCATTGTTTTCCATCTCTCAATAAGAATAACTTTTGTACTTGATCATCATCAATGTGGGCTGCTGTTTTTTCATTCATAATTAAGTAGCCCGATCCAGATTCAACCATTAAAACTGTCTCTCCTAAAGTTTCAACTGCAAGTAAATCACTATCAACTTGAAGAACACCTTTTAAATAATGGTATTCGCTTTTTTCTTCCTCTACTCCCGCTACCATAATGCAAGGTAAATTCTTTAAATCACTCATTTCAACAGTTTGTTGATATTTATTAAAATTACCCGCTTGCACTAGAGCTACTAGAGACACCTCATCAACCGGATAAGTAGCTAATTGCCGGTAGATAGTATGTCTTGAATTAACTAATACTCCATCTAGCTCATTATTTTGAATCTTCTTTTCAAGCTTATCATATGAGACAGACTCTAAAATTACTTTTTCATTTTTATGTAAAGCTCGCCATCTACTTGCTCCTTTTTCAAGCTCATGTCTACCCAAGTTCTTTAAATATCCAATCTTCATTTTCTCACCTGCATACAAAATAAGACTTTGATCTTTCAACCAAAGTCTTATTTATCTTAATTACTTAGCTTTGTCATGAAACGCAATAGTAAAACCATTCTCCCAAACTTCTTTTGGAGCGATATGATTCATTCCACGCTTATGTTCCAATTGACCATCACTATCTAAAGTATCTGCAATACCCCACCATGGTTCAACACAAATATAATTACCTGACTTAGGATATTGTGACCATAAACCAACAAATGGTGCATTTTCCATCTTAACATTGATGTGGTAATCACTCTTATCAGTTCTAATCGAAATCTTATTAGGTTGCTTTAATTCAAAGACCCACGCATCATCCTTAAACAACTCATCACTAATTTCAAACATTGAATCAGTTGCAAGTAATGACCGATTATCCCAGTCAAGGTATGGTGCTTTTAGTGGGATCTTAACATGATCCATTGAAGGATCAAACTTAAAGTAATAATCGTTCTTAGTCAAGCCATTATCAGTTGGCAAGTTGAAACCTGGGTGACCCCCAATACCAAAAATCATTTCCTTAGTATCAGTATTAGTGACAGTAAAGTGCTCTGAAAGCAAGTTATTAATTAGAGTGTAAGTTACTCTTAATTCAAAATCGAATGGATACATCTTTTTAGTATCTTCATTAGAAGTTAGAAGAAAAACAATGTGTTTATCATCTTGTTCTTCAACAGTAAATTGTGCATCCCGAGCAAAACCATGTTGTC
>CANRQR010000034.1 GCA_947641735.1 uncultured Lactobacillus sp. | reverse complement strand
ACTTTACTCCGGTAATTCCACATGCAGCTTTAACCGGTGTTGGACCATTCTTTAAGCATTTTGGAGCTGCCTTCACACCAATTTTTTATTTATTTACTGGATTTTCTTTTATTCCAATTGCCGCAAAGCAAATGAATAATCCAGAAAAGAATATTCCACGTGTTTTAATTGCAGTAATGACTAGTGTAACAATTCTAGATTGCTTGATGCTTTTAGTTGCAATTGGTTTAAGTGGGCAAAAACTAGGAGGCTATTCTAATCCATTAGCGAGTGCCCTAAAGACTGGTGTTGGCCAATGGGGTTTTGCTTTTATGATTGTCGGAATGTTAATTTCAATCTTTGGAGTTGCCTTCAGTGCTTCATTTAATACTCCTTCACTTATTGCATCCCTTGCTACCGAACATGGGATGCTTCCTAAATGGATTGGTAAGAAAAATAAACACGATGCTCCTTGGGTTGGTATTATTTTTACCGCTGTTCTTTCAGGAGCCTTAGCTACTCAAAGCTACCTATTCCTTGTTTCATGTACAGTTTTAGCATCCTTTGTTCAATATGTGCCATCAATTTTAGCAGTCATTAAATTTAAGCATAGTAATGAATACCCAACACACGGTTTTTCACTACCTGGAAAATACACTATTCCAATTATTGCTTTGATTATTTCTTGTTATATGGTTACTAACTTTACTCCTAAGACACTACTCTTAGGGGCTGTAGTTGCAGTGATTGCGGCTGCCTGCTACTTCTTTATTGATAAGGATGAAAAGTTAGAAAAAGAACATGAAGACTTTTTAGCTAAATTAAGACGAAAAAACTAAAAAAGTAAGCTGCTTATAAGATGCAGCTTACTTTTTTTAGTTAAAGTTATAGGGTATAATTCACTTATCTTAATTCAAAGGAGCTAAAGATAGATATGGGTTTAACTTTTGAAAAAAATAATCAATTAGAAAAAATGCTTGATAAATTTGCTATCTTGCCAGATGATCCTAAAAAGAAAAAAGCTCAAAATAGCAAAGATAAGGAAAAAAATAAAGAGAAATAAAATAAGAGGTCGAAACAATCAGTTTTTCGACCTCTTTTATTATCTATTAATTTCTCTTCTTTAATTTTTTACTCCAAATTACTGCACCACTTACGGCTGCAATTAATGCACCGCAAATTATTACAAATGGATTAGTAGCCTTAGCCACAGTTTCTGGTAAGCGAGTAGCAACAGAAATTGGATTTGAACTCTTGTCCTTATCCTTTGAGTTACTTACAACACTAACATTTTTTTCAGTAACAGTAGTTGATCCTAAATCCTTTACAACTACATCTTCGTTAGCTTTAGAACTGGATTTTGCTGCTTGATCTTTATCAATTTTCTCAACAGTAGTTGACTTCTCCATATGGTTATCAGCGTCTTTTGCAGAAGTCTTAGCTTCACTTTCTATTTGTGAGCTCTTAGCAGTTGATTTTGATGTTCCTGCAGCTGAAGAGTTTTTATCTGAAGAAGTAGTATTTGTATCCTCACTACTTTGACTAGCTGCACCATCTTTAACTGTTACGTAAACTGCTAATCTTGATCTAGATCCATCTGGGAAAGTAACATAAACTGTTCCGTAACTAGTTCCAGCCTTATTAACTTCAGGCTTATTATCCCAAGCAGCTACTGTTCCAGCTGGAACCTGACTCCAATTAGAAATACCACTTGTTGCATCAGGTAAAACACCCTTAGTAGTAGTTAAAGCTTGTACAGTTAAGGGGTTAGTATAAGCTTGTAAATTCTTATGTTCTTCAAGTTGAGTTTGATAAGTCTTGGCTTGATCAGTAGTTGCGGTACTACTATCAGTACTTGCTGCAAAAGCAGTTCCACCTACACTCAAAGATGCTAACATTGCAGCTGCACCCAAACTTGTAATGATACTTCTCTTCTTAACTTTTCTCATCATAATTCACGCTCCTGAGCAAGGTAAGCTATACTTAAGCTTGCTGTTTTATTTACTTTTATTATACCGTAGTTTTACAAAAATGTTACAAATTAAGACATTTTTTACATTCTTTGTAATATTTTAAGAAATACGCGTTATTAGCGCTTTCACATTATTTATATCATAGGAATTTTAAAAACAAAAAACATATGCTTCAAAGCTTAATTATGGTGGGAAAGTTATCAGCTGGCTAAATAAGTCAAAGCAACCTGTAACTGAGTCAGATCATTAAGTGCAGCTGGGATATCATCTTGATCTACCACTTGGTAAATTTCTAAACTTTCTTCATCAAATTCAAAACCAGCTCCAATCACAATATCCATTGCTTCTTCAAGTAAATCCATATTTTCTTGGCCAGGATCAAGTTTAAATAAAGTTCCTCCATCATCCGTAATTCGGTAATAATCGTCTTCTTTTTCAATCCAACAATATACTAAGTCTCCATATGCACCAATTAAGGGTGTTGCTACCTCAACATCTGAGCCGGCTTTTATAAAACGAATATTTTCTTTTAACCAATTCATAGCATTTTGCTCAATTAACTCTATTTCAGAATTTTTCATAGTTCTCTCCTTGTTTTATTCAAATTATAACTTAATTAGGCAAAAAAAAAGAAGCTTCTGATTTCAGCTTCTTCTCTGTCAACTAAATTATCTATGGGTTTGAGCAAATTCAACTACTCGATTTAATAATTGAGTAAAGTTGTTTACTTCATTTCTAAGGTCACGAGCATTGATATAGTCACGTGTTAGTTCTCCGCGGTCATCTAATAATACACCAAATTCGCTCGCTAAACGTGCCACATCACGGGCAATACTTGCAAAACTGCCGATATTATCATCAATCATTTGTGCCGTAAATACGTGATCATTCAAGGCATAGGTTCCGTTAGGATAAACAACTAAATAAAAGTGAATAGTATCGTTCAAGCCATCAATAACATTAGTTGAAACACAATATTCATTATCATCAACTGGTTCAATTGAAAATGCCGAACTAATGCCATTATCTTCTCTAAAAGATTTTATTAAAACGTCTTCAAGATCATACATAGAAACTGACCTCCAGCATCTTTATTTAAAAATAAATTTAACAAATTAATTCACTACATATCTATTATATCTTTTCTAGAAAAAATATGTTCTTTAAGCTCCTAAACAGCAAAAATAATATATCAATTTCTTAATAGCTTATCTATTACTTAAATTCACTGTTTTATATCAAAAAATTTGGTTATAATAAAAGGAGCTTTAAATGGAGGAAGTTAATTTGAAAAAGTTAATCGTTGGTGCTTTAAGTTGTAGTCTTTTATTACTTGCGGGTTGTCGTAACAATTTGGTTGAGCCAAAACATAAATCTTCTGCAGCAGACTATGCCATTATTCAGTCTTCTCATAAGCAATCTCATAAAAAAGTTGAAAAAGAGAAACCTAAAAATAAAGAAGATAAAAAGGAAAAAGCAGATAAAACTGATCAGAAAAAAGCTGAAGACACTAAGATGGATGATCAACTAGATAGTCTCCAAAATAAAGAAGAGCAATCTAGTTCTGAAAGCCAAAGTTCTAGTTCATCAAGTATTTCTACACCTACTCAACGTAGTGAACATAAGGCAAGCAGTAGCCTACCAAAATCTAACTCTGGTACTTCTTTCTATACTGTTCCACGTCGCAATTATAGTTATTATAATCCTCAACCTAACTATTACTTTGATAACAGCTGGACTACTACCAGTAATGCAAATGCAACTACTCAAAGTTCTGCTACAAGTAGTTCAAACTCTGAGAATTCAAACACTTCATCATCTTCTACTGCTTCATCTGAATCTTCTTCAAGTTCAAGTAAGGAAACAGAAACGCCAGCTAGTCAAAATAATGCATCTGAATCAACTAGCTCAACTGAAAATACTCAAGACTAATAAAAAAGACATTCGATCGAATGTCTTTTTTTAATAAGTCTGATCCCTATCTCCATCTAAGATATGTTCACTTAACTTTTCATCGAAAAAGATTGGTAAATCATGATCAAAGTTATATGCTAATTTTGAGTTTTCTATTTCTTCTCTTGTCATCCAAGTTAAATCTCCTTCATCAGAAGCTTTTAATATACCAGTAAACTTAGTAGCCACATAGAAAAATACAAGATAGCGTTCATCATTATGGTCAAAAAATTGCTTTACTCCAACTAAACGCGGGTCCTTTATTTCTAATCCCGTCTCCTCTTTTATTTCTCTAACCACTGAATCATGAAAAGCTTCATGAGATTCGACGTGGCCGCCTGGAAAAGTTAAACCGGGCCAAACTGGATCAGTTCTATTTAGAACCAAAATTTTATCCTTATCTTTTATCATACACATATTAGTTAAAGTTACAGTTTCTGATCTTTTCATTTCTTCTCCATTTTACATAATTTTAATTATATTATTTCTATAGTTTATAATTGTTTAAGTTTTATTTTACTGCTGTTAATTAATTTCTCTAAGTAAATTTTATTAGTATAATTAAACTAAATAGACTAAAATTTTTCAAAGGAATTTAGATATGACATTACAAATCAATACCAGAGTAGACTCAATTACCTGGCCTTTTAATCAAAATTTGACCAATCAAGAAATAATCTCACAATTGGAACTTACAGTTACAGAAAATGGCCATCTTATTTCAAATGATAATCTTAGTATAAATAAAAAGGCCGTTAACCGGTCTGAAGCAGGAGTATATCCTGTAATTATCACTGCAATTGGCACTAATAACGAATATGCGACCAAGAAAATTCAAGCCTGGGTAACTGATAAAAATAATGTGGCTGATTCTGCTCCTCACCCGGCTCCTGCAAAGCCAGCGCAATATACTTCTTCTCCTAATAAACCTGCTAGTCCTAAAAAGAAAAGCAAGAAAAAGATAGTATATATCGTTCTTGGAATACTTGTTTTACTAATTGCCATCATCTTTGGTATTTCAGCTTGTCAGGCGCATAATGATACGGTTCAAAATGAGCAAGCTCAAAGTAATGCCCTCAATAATACCAACAGTAAATTAGATAATCTGTCTGAACAAAATAAGCAATTAATGCAACAAAATAAAGAGTTGCAAAGTGCTATCAATACCTATAAGCAGGATCAAAATAAGGAAGAATTACAAAACCAATTAAACCAAATCAAAACTGAAAACGAACAATTGAAAAATAATGCTGCTAATAATCAAGCCTTACAAAATCAAATTGATCAACTAGGCTCTACGATCGACCAAATCAAACAAAATCCAAATCAGGCCGATTCATTATTAGATCAAATGAAAAATAATCAAAACGAATTTATGCAGAATTTAAATGCAACTTTTCAAAAACTAGTTAGCGATTTCCAACAACTAATTGGACAATAATACTACCTAATAAAAAAACTGAGAATTATGAAATACCCTCATAGTTCTCAGTTTTTTAATATTTAATTAGTCATCTGTATCAGCATCGCTGCTTGTATCGGCACTTGAATTTGTGTCTGTACTTTCGTCAGAATGTGAATTGCTGCCTGCATTATCGCTAGATTTCTTAATGGTCTTAGACTCATAAACTTTTACAGTTAATGATTTACCAAATTTAGAATCGTAAGGGTCGAATACATAATGGGTTGCATTAGTTTTAGCTCCATTTGCAGGATCTAATTTATACACTATAACAAAATTACCAGTCATATTAGGCTCAACCTTCTTACGACCTTCCTTAATCTGATTTCCCCAAGGTGTTAATTCATTTTCAATGTCTGTGGTGACCAAAACAAGATCATGAGTAGCTTTGCCAACCTTCTCCATTACTTTTAAGTGATTACTAAAGAAAGATGTTGGATCAACGCTTTCTTTATCATTATTAGTGAAAGTTCCTTGCACTAGAGCATAATGGTCATCGCCATCAGAACCCTTAACAGCGACGTTGGTTACATTATTGATAGCGATATATCCCTTACTATCTTGGAAATTTCCGCCATAAGCTTTACCGTCGTTACTGTTACTATTATTAGCTTGATTGTCAGCCGCTGTACTTAAATCTTTTTTAGAGCGTTTTGTACTCTCACTACTATTTTCATCGGTCTTTTCGACAGACTTCTTTGACTTACTAGTAGTTGTTTGTTTGCTGCTACTATTATTTGTTTGACTAGAGCAAGCACTTGTTCCTAATCCCAGAAGTACTAAACCTAATGCTCCTAAAAGATATCTTTTTTTCATCAAAAAACCTCCCTATTTGAATACATCAATAATTCTAGCATTTTTAGTTAAAAAATTATACAGATTATATAACGAATTGAGTTTTCAAATTACGGATTAGCCTGTTATGAGAGCAGGCTTTAAACCTGCTTTACGTGATAATTTTACAGCTGTATAACAAGTAGAAATAGCTTATAGATGCTTAATTTCATAACAAATAGAGTTAGTGTATTTAGTGATGGGATGATAATTTGAATTATTTTTATTAAATATTTAAGGCCTATTCTCGAGAAAAAATACCAAAATAAAAACGACACTCGTTTGAGTATCGTTTTCTTTAAGACAAGCAAGGCGAGATTTGCACGCGCACCTATCTAGTATTTATGCACGTTCACCCAACTATCTCCTACTTTCATAGTAGACTCGTGAGTCGCTTTTTAGCATAGCGCCATTGTTCTTCTTACTATGAGATATCTAATTCATTGTATTAGTTTCTATAGAATTCGATGGGCCTGTAGATTACCTCCACATATGTGGAGAACACATTGACTTTAGAACGTTTAATGGATTTTGATTAGGATCACCTCCACTTACGTGGAGAACACTTCAATTTTAGATGGAAAATCTGCAATTGATGAGGATCACCTCCACTTACGTGGAGAACACACTAAAAGATCCTTGATATAAGTACAATCCTCAATTTAGATAATATCATTTTTCATTAGTTTCAATCAATCGCTAAAATTAAACAATAAAAGGCCAAACATCAATGATAGTCAGCCATTAAATTAATTGATTTTGTCACTATTTTTCAAACGTTCAATCCGCTTGTCCAAAGGCGGGTGATCAGAAAAAAGTCGATTCAACCAGTTATGTGCATTTGGGAAATTGAAATATAAATGCTGCAAAGTTAAGTCTTGGGAGCTAATCTCAGCTGCATCTGCACCCTCTTCTAACTCCTCTAGCTTAGACAAGGCTGAGATTAAACCACTAGGTTCACGAGTCAAATCAACAGATCCAATATCAGCAAGGTATTCTCTCTGTCTTGAAACAAGCAAGAAAAGCAGTTTAGCTAGCGGAATTCCAATAATTGAAATAATGCCTCCAACTGCGATTACAATAAGGGCCAAGATTTTGATAAAAAAGCCAAATATTCCTTTAGTCTCACTAGTCAAAACGCCCCAGCCGAAGAATACAATCCCGATTCCAGTCATTGTTATCAAGCTAGTTAGCGCACTGGCTAAAACAGTGATACGCGTATCATAGTTTCTAATATGAGAAAGTTCATGGCCGATCACTCCTTGAACCTCTTTTTTATCCATAATGTTTAGCAGTCCTTGAGTGATAGCTAAACTTGCATGTTCAGGATCCCGACCAGTAGCAAAAGCGTTGGGTGCTGGATCAGGCGTAATGTACAATTTCGGCATTGGCAAGCCGCCAGCTAAGCAAAGCTCTTCAACAAGCTCATAAATTACCGGTTCAGTTTCTTTAGTAATTTCAACTGCATTCGTCACCTTCATCAAGTGCTGGGTTGCATCAAAATAAACATGCGCAATGTATACTAAGCCAATGATGAAGAAACCGATTCCAACATATGATGTAAAAATTGCTCCAAGAAACACACTAATTGCCAGCAGCAGAACTGTATATAATCCAAAATAATCCATGTGTTTCGTTTGTTTTGCTCAATTTGCTTATAAAGCATCTTAATCACTCCAACTTTTAATTCTATTTAATTTTAGTCTTTTTTGTTTATATAATCAGTAAAAATTATTGGAATTTTTGAAGGAAATTTGTTTAAAACAAAAAACATCCCTATTAATCAAAATAGGAATGTTTTTCCGCAACGGCCTCACTTAGAGTCCACCGCCACTATTCTTACAGCTTATTCTACAATTATTTAACTTATTGTCAATGTAGAATATAGAAATATTTTTTATATCTCGCCATAAAATCCTGACATAATTTTTACATAAAAAAATTTATGATAAGACTTATTAGTTAAGCGAAAAGAGTGATTTTTAAAATCATTTCAGTATAAAGATTTGTTCGTTTAGATCTTCAATAATAAAAAAAGAAAAGTCCTGATATAAAATTATACCAAGACTTTTCCTTAGTTTAGAACCTAATTCTTACGGCCTCTAAACTTAATTTACGTTTTGTTTATTACTACACCCACGATAGATGGACATTCAACATATACTTGACATTCTTTAGTGCCCAAATTTCAATCCACGCACCTGCGAGAGGTGCGACCGCAATATCCAGTTAAAACTAACATTCTAATCTAGATATAGGGCTTCAAAAATATACAATTATATTTCTACATAAATTGTATCAAAAAATAGGCATATTCTAGTGCGAATCTCACATAAAATCATCTTAGCTTCCTACTCGCACTTTCATATACCTATCTTTTCAATTTTATAGCAATTTTACAAGCTTAATAATAAGCTCACTGTAATTCTTGCATTTTATCAGCTCAGTTACGTTATTAATATCCGTGACAATATCTGATAACTCATCAAATACTTCTCTAAACAATTGTTTATTATTTGGATCAATTGCTAACGCAATAACGAGATATACTTCATTACCACTACTCCACTTAATTCCATGCGGATTCACTACAACAAATCCTTTGCTTTTTTGAGCTGACATATCTAGTGAATGAGGAATCGCGATTCTTCCAAATGCTGTACTTGACATTTGTTCACGCTGGTACAATCTCTCTTTGAAATCCGAATGTACTACTTTTTGCCTTTCTAACTTACTTGAAACCAAATCAAATACTTCATCGATATCTTTTAAATCATTGAATTTTATAAAATTATTACTATCGAAGAATATTAATAAACTTTCTTGAAATTTATTCTTCTTAACTCGGTGCTGCTTAGTCGTAATAGCTATGTTCAATTTTTTGATATCTTAATAGGAAAACTGTGACTGTAATCTAAGATATTCTTCTTAATCAAAGTAAACCATATCTTTCTGAATTTTATAAAGATAATATCAAACTCATTCTTTTCCCCCCACACTCAAAATATTCTTGCTTAATCTAAATTACTTAATCAAAAGTCTCAATTTTACCAAAAATTCGCTCTATATTCTCTTGACTACTCCCAAGTTCATCATTTGTCTTATAAAAAATATATAAATTTTTCTTTGCCCTAGAGCAAGCTACATATAATAAATTTCTTGCTTTTTCATATTTTTTCCGTTTTTTTTCATCCAAATTGCCATACTCATTGTAATTTTCAAAAAAGAGCCTAAAATAATCTTTTCGATGCGCAAAAGCATCTTGAATAACAACTACAACATTTTCAAACTCTAAGCCTTTGGCTCCATGCAAAGTATAGTAATTAAGCTTTTTATCCTCTATTTTGTTTATATAATCATGCCAATTTTCAAACTGTGAAAGTTTTAGATTGAAAAAAGCATCTATACTTTTAGAAGTATCGCCATTATCCCCATTATAAAAATAGGAATCTGCTTGCATATATATTTCACCGATACCAGAATCAATTGAAAAAATATGGGATATAATATTGGCTCCTTTAATCGTGCCTTCGATTTTTTCTAAAGCTTCAATATATTTTATTAATGTAATTTCTTTAGTATTTATTTGTTTAATTTTAGATAAAAAATTAATAAGATCTCCAAAAGTTAATCCTCTCTCAGCTCCAATATATTTTTCAATGCTTTTTATGGTTGTATTCGGATCATCGAGTCTTCTTTTAAAATCAATTAAATTGAAAATATTTCTCAAAAACCATCCCATATTTTGTAAATTTTTTTGAAAGAATTCACTATTAATATTTGCAAAATTGATCCCACTAAATTGGGGAAATTCACTTAAATTTAAATAAAGATCTCCAAATGATTTAGCTGTCGCAATTTCTTTGTTTTCCAACAACAAACATGCAGTATCTCCTTCAAAGTCAAATTTATTTTTATACTCTTCTATATTAAATGACGAGTCTACCTTATAAAAGGTACACTTTCCGTCCCTCTCAAAAGAAATTTGTTTTAGATTATCATTTCTAATTCTATTAATTACTTCAACTATTTCAGAACAGGATCTTCTATTTTCCGTTTCTTCTATGTATTTCAATGAATCTAACTCTGTTAATTCACCTATTCCATTTTCATATATATTTTGTTTTGAATCACCAAAAAAACCAATTACAAAATTTTGTTTTTTCGAAGAATATTCTAAAATACTTTTAAGCAAACTAATTACATTTTTATCAGTATCCTGATACTCATCAATTAATACATATGGATATTTATCTATAAATAATCGTTTTAAAATATTATTATTTGAAATAATATTTTTAGCATATTTCAAAAGCGTATCGTGACTAATTATATACTTATGTAGTCGATCATAATTATGCATAGGATCATACATAATAGCTTTTCCTTTTCCTGTTCTAATTTCTTCACTTACCTGATTTAATCTACGCTCTTTAATTATTAACTTTACTAATTCTTTGAATTTTGCAACATTTTTTAAATATGGATTCAATTGGGAATAGTCAGATAGGGCCTCTCTAAATTCTGAAACTCTTTTTTGTTGGTTGCCATAAAAAATTTTCTGAAACTTTTTATTCCTTATAATTGAATCAAAACTATCTTGATCTTTGATTTTTTCATATAAAACATTTTCTTGTAGTTTCTTATGTATAGCTTCCTTATGACTTTCAACATCACATTGGTGTTCTTTTCTAAGTAAAAAATCTTGAGTAGAGATAAAATTCCACAAAAATTCATGAATTGTAGATACGATTACGTTAGAATTTTTACCGATTCTTTTTATAATTTCATTTTTTGCAGCATTAGTATAAGTAATACATAAGAGCTTTTGATTACGACTACTAATTTTATTATTTGTAGACAAAATATGTTCAATTGATTTTACCAAAGTATAGGTTTTTCCAGAACCGGGACCAGCATCAAAACAAAAGCTTTTTTTCTTATCTATAGTCTTATATACTTCTTTTTCAGATTGTCTAGTCTTCATTTGTTTTTCCCTCAAAATACTCTTCCAAAGAATTCAACGCATCCCTAATATACTTTGGTGTAGTAATCTCGTAGTCTTTATTTGTAATTGAATTAAAAACAATATGATTTGTAAATTTCGCTTTTGAATCTTTTAGTTTGTTTTGACAAAAATATGACTTAGTTCTTAATTTATTTTTATCAAAATCTTTAAAAATTTTAGGATGAATGTCTTTCAATAAATTTATAATTCTATCACTATGGTCTTTAATATTAGTTAGTATAATTGCTTCTTCAAGACTTGTTGCATAATTTTGATTTATTTTCCCTTGTGAATAAATTTTAATCTTTTCAGAACATTCGATTTCCAGTTTATCTTCCTTCATATGTTTAATAATCTCATTATTGAACAAACTATTGTCTTTTTTATCAGCAGAAATAGCATTCTTTATGGTCTCATTAGTTGATAAGCACTTACCTTGGTGATTAGCCATCCATTCATTCAAATCAGTAATAGACTCAGGATTTTTCTTCTCTTCATCTGATCTATTAATATCCAAATCAGTAATTATTACCGTCTTCTTATTTAAAATCTCCAATAAAGGTAAAAATTGATATCCATATGCTCCGTCTATTCTATATACTTTGATATGATGCGATCTCAGCTTTTCATCTTCATCAATTAAAAATCTTAAATAATTTTCTTCTGTCTGACCTTCAACAATTACTATTGCATCAGCATAAAAGATATCAGATAACTCTAATCTTAAATATTTTTTTATGTATTCAAAGACTTTTAGGTCTATATTTTTTTGTTCTAATTTTATTTTTACACTATCATCGTTAATATTACTAATTGTACCTGAGTCTAAATATACAATATTATTCAAAGTATTCCCGGATTGAATCTTACTATTTAGAATATGAGAGGAATGTGTTGTGATAATTATTTGAAATGTATTTTTCTCATAATTTATATTATCCTCACTAGACTCCATCAAATAGGAAATTGCTTTGGAAATATTTTTTATAAATAGTTCTTGCATCTGAGGGTGCATAAAAGTTTCTGGTTCTTCTATGCACAAAATATTTATGGCACCGTTAACATCATCTTTTTCGTAATTTTCAAAATAATCCGCTATTTCTGCAATAATAACCATCAAATTGGTGTAGCCCATTCCGTATTGATTCTCGGGAATATAATTTTGATTTTCACGATATTCATATAAGACACTATTTCCTAGAATTTTATCTAAACTTATATTTGGATGTAAATTCATTCGTAAATTTTTATTCGATTCAATACTATTAATTGCATCTTGTAAAATATCCTGAATATTACTGTCTATTTCGTCCTTCAAAAGAATATTAGCGCTATCTATAAATTCATCTATATCGGATAAATCATTTTTTCTTGCATACGTATCAACTATTTTATTATAAGCTTTGGATAAAGTGTTATTGTCTTTTACAGTATTAGCTTGTATAGTTTTAACTTTAAGAAAAGAATTAAGTGAAAATGATTTTGAGGGAATATTACTGTTTAAAGGATAGAAATTCAAAGTATAATATCCATTGTCTAATAAGGATAAAAAATCTCTATACATGCGTTGATCATAATATTCAATAATTAACTTTATTCTTTCTTTATTCTTCTCCTTTTTCCCATAATATTCTTTTAACTCATTGAGCGACACTTTATCACCCAATTCTTCATCTAAACCTATATTACTCGTATTTATATTCTTATTTTTTTGATTTATTTCGCTAAGCTTTTGCAAAAAAAGTTTTACATTAGTAATCTCATATTTAACAATAATATCTATATCAGCTATACTATCTGAATTTTTATTGTTCTTTAATGACGATATAACAAGTACATCCTGAAAATTGGAAATATAATCATCTTCGCTATCAATTCCAATGTTCAATCTGAACTCCATAAGAGGAAGATCCTCAGGTTTTATTCCTCTAATCTCGTCTGAACTTTTGTCTGAAACATAATTGTCATACCATTTCTTTAAATATGATAAATTAAAATCACTATGTTTAAATACATTCCTGCTTTGCGCTTTTGTATTTTGAAGTGTATCTAACAATTCAACAATAGTACTTTTTCCAGAATTATTTGGACCAATCATTAAAGATGAACTTTCTGAAATATACTGTTCTGTCTCACTTTGGTTTGCATGACTATGAGCAAAACAAATCTCATTCTGACTTTCTCCATATTTTCTATAATTTTTTATTACCAAACTTTTTAAATACATCTAAACTCACCCTGTTTTAACTAATTAACTCTCTTAACTTTATCATTCTTCTTGAAACTCTTCACTGCTAATCCAAATATAACATCCCATATAAAATAATAACTTTATTCTTTCCTCTCCCAACACAAAAAAGCAAGCTCCCCAAAAAAGGAGCTTGCTTTTTCCTCTATCCCGCTTTACTTCCCTAACTCATCAAAGAAGCCGTCAGCCTTTAAAATGTCTAAATAGCGGCTGATAGCATCTGGCCAAGTTGGAAGTGGCTTAAAGCCGTTTTCTTCTAACTTACTCTTGTCTAAGCGAGAGTTAAATGGACGAACAGCCTTTGATAAGCCGTATTCTTCAGTAGTTACAGGAGTAACCTTAGTCTTGTAGCCTGCTTGGCGGTAGATTTCTTTAGTGAAATCATACCAAGAAATATAGCCAGTCTTAGTACCATTTTCATCATAGTCGCCTTCACTTGCTGGCAATTCTGCATTAGTTGCATGGTAGTAGCCGTACTTATCAGTTTCAATCATATCTACCAATAAACGAGCTAAATCAAAAGTATAAGTTGGTGTACCTACTTGGTCGCTAACAACTTTAACTTCATCATGGTTTGAACCAACTTTAAGCATTGTCTTAATGAAGTTGGAACCATTTACACCAAATACCCAAGCAATACGAACGATGAAATACTTGTCCAAGGTATTAGCAACAGCTTCTTCTCCGCCAAGCTTAGTTTCACCGTAAACATTTAATGGCTTGTAACCCTTAAAGTCAGGTTCCCAAGGAGTAGTTCCTTGACCATCAAAGACGTAGTCAGTTGATAAGTAAACCATTGGGGCATCGAGCTTTTTAGCAACATTAGCGATGTTTTGAGTTCCATCAACGTTAACTTTACGAACAGCAGCTACCTTATCATCATCTTCAGCCATGTCAACTGCAGTCCAAGCAGCACAGTGAACAATAACAT
>CANRQR010000033.1 GCA_947641735.1 uncultured Lactobacillus sp. | reverse complement strand
GGAACGCTTTAGCTGCTGCTAAGCGCGCTGGTAAAGTTCGTTCAATTGGTTTATCGAACTTTTATCCTGATCAATACATGAACTTAGAGCTTGCTCATGAAGATAAGCCAGCAATTAATCAAATTGAAATTAATCCATGGTTCCAACAAACTAACGATGTTAAATTCTTCCAAGGAAGAGATGTAGCTGTAGAAGCTTGGGCTCAATTTGCAGAAGGAAAACATGATATTTTCAATAACAAGACATTGAAAGAAATTGCTGAAGCTCACCACAAAACCACTGCTCAAGTTATTTTGCGTTGGCTTACCCAACAAGATATTGTTGTTATTCCAAAATCTGTTCATGAAAAACGTCAAAAAGAAAATCTTGATATTTTTGACTTTGAATTAACTAAGGATGAAATGGATAAGATTAAAGGATTAGATAAGGGCGTAAGTCAATTCTTTGACCACCGTGACCCAGCAGTAATTGATGATATTTTCGGCGAAAGTCTAAAGCAATTACGTGATTCAGAATAGCCAGTAATATTAATCTAATAGAAATAGATAGAAGCATTATTTATGTTTCTATCTATTTTTTATTCACTATAATTCCAATACCAAATATGATATTTTAAAGATATTAAAAAGCATAAGAAAGTAAGGTGTAAAAATGGAAGAAAATACTAAAAATATGCTAGCAGGATTACCTTATCGTCCAGACACAGAAGAATTAAGAGAAATCTCAACAAAAGCACATCGTTTATGTCGTGATTATAATCAAACAGCAGATGAAGATAGAGAAGTAAGAAAAGCAATTATTGATAATTTATTTCCAGACCATGGAGAAGGAGTTTACCTTCAAGGGCCAATTGAAGTAGACTACGGTAAATTTACAAAATTAGGTAAAAATTTTTATGCTAACTTTAATTTGACTATTTTAGATACTTGTCCAGTTACCATTGGAGATAATGTAATGTGTGGACCTAATACGTCACTGGTTACGCCTTTGCATCCCTTATTATCTGAGCAAAGAAATGCTCGTCTTCAGGCAGATGGAAAGATAGCAGATATAGAATATGGTGCACCAATTAAGATTGGTGACAATTGTTGGTTAGCAAGTAACGTAACAGTTTGCCCTGGAGTAACTATCGGAAACAATTGCGTTATTGGAGCTGGTAGTGTAGTTACTAAAGATATTCCAGATAATTCTTTAGTTCTAGGTGTTCCTGGAAGAATAGTGAGAAAAATAACCGATAAAGATCGTTTAGATAATTATCCATATTAATAATTTGCTATAATTTCATCTTGCGAACACTTGTTTGAATAAAGTATAATGATTATGAAAAAAGACTGTTCAAGGATTAACCTTAACAGTCTTTTGTTCTGATTATTTATTTTTAGCATTCTTTTTTAGTAAGCCATGAGACTTCTTGTACCAATACCATAGTCCAAAAGGAACAATGTTTTCTTGATGGTTAATCAAACGCTTAATGTTAGAACGGTGTCTTACAAAAAGTAAAATCATCATAATCCCAGTAATGGTCGTGAGGAAAATATCATGAAACCAAAAAGAACAGATAAAAATTATTACTATTGAGATTAAGCTAGATAAGCTTACATAAGAAGTAATAAACAGCATTGGTAAAAATACTACAGCACAAAGTCCAAAGAATTTTAAACTATAGCCTAGAAATACTCCTGCACTAGTGGCTACCGCTTTTCCTCCCTTAAACTTTAGGAAGATTGAGAAGGTATGGCCTAAAATAGCACAGGCTCCGGCAACTAATAATAAATATTTTGGACCCTTTAAATGGAAAATTAATGGCAAGTCAGTAGCAAGTGTTCCTTTTAATACGTCAATAATTAAAACTACACTACCAGCTACTGGCCCCATTACTCTAAATGAATTAGTAGTTCCAATGTTTCCTGATCCGAAATTTCTTATATCTTCATGAAAAAATATTTTTCCCATTAACACACCTGTAGGAAAGGACCCTATTAAGTATGCTAAAATAAAAATTAGTAAATAATTCAACGTAGACATTCACTTTTCAACCCCATTTAGAATCTAAAGCTATTTTAACAAAGATTATAATAGCTGTGGGGTTGATTTTGATTGTCTGTTAAAAATGGAGGCATTTATTTGGCTAAAACAAATAAAACTACCAGTTCATATGATGATTCTTCGATTCAGATTCTTCATGGACTAGAGGCAGTAAGAAAACGTCCAGGAATGTATATCGGTTCAACTGATCGGCATGGGTTAAATCACTTGATTTATGAAATCGTTGATAACTCAGTTGACGAAGCAATGGCTGGTTATGGTAAAGAAATCAATGTAACTATTCATAAAGACAATTCTGTTACAGTTCAAGATTTTGGACGTGGGATGCCAACAGGAATGCATGAATCAGGAATCCCCACTATTGAAGTTATTCTTACTGTTTTACACGCAGGTGGTAAATTTACTGAGAAAAATTATCAAACTTCAGGTGGATTACACGGCGTAGGCTCTTCTGTTGTAAATGCTTTATCCTCATATTTAAAAGTAAGAGTTGTTAGGGATGGTCAAGCATACGAAGAAGAATTTGAAAATGGTGGTCATCCAATTGGAACACTTAAGCATTTAGGCAAGACCAAAGATAAGAATGGGACAACCATTACGTTTAAACCTGATGCAACTATTTTTTCAACGACTACTTATAATTATGAAACAATTCAAGAAAGAATTCGTGAATCAGCATTTTTACTAAAGGGCGTTAAGTTTACTTTAACTGACGAACGTGATCCTGAACATCATGATGAATTTCTTTATGAAGATGGGATTAAGTCTTTTGTGTCCTACCTAAATGAAGATAAGGATACAATGGGGGATGTTTTCTACTTTTCTGGAAAACAAAATGGCATTGAAGTAGAATTTTCTGGTCAATATAATGATGGCTATTCAGAAAACTTTGTTTCATTTGTAAATAATGTTCGTACTGCTGACGGTGGTAGTCATGAGGCTGGTGCTAGAAGTGGATTTACCAAGGCTTTTAATGATTATGCTAAAAAGCAAGGACTTCTTAAGAATAAAGACAAAGGATTAGAAGGTAGCGACTATCGAGAAGGACTAAGTGCGGTTCTATCTGTTAAAATTCCTGAAGAATTACTAGAGTTTGAAGGACAGACTAAAGGTAAGCTTGGAACTCCTCAAGCTAGAAGTGTGGTAGATAGTATTGTTTATGAACAACTTTCGTACTACTTAATGGAAAACGGAGAATTTGCACAAAGTCTAGTTCAAAAAGCACAAAAAGCTAGGGATGCACGGGAAGCTGCTAAAAAAGCAAGAGATGAGAGTAGAACCGGAAAGAAGAGACGTAAGAAGGAAATCCTTTCTGGAAAATTAACTCCTGCTCAGTCACGTAATCCAAAGAAAAACGAATTATTCTTAGTCGAAGGGGACTCAGCCGGTGGTTCTGCCAAGCAAGGAAGAGATAGAAAATTCCAAGCTATCTTACCTTTACGTGGTAAAGTTTTGAATACGCAAAAAGCTAAGTTGCAGGACATCTTCAAAAATGAAGAAATTAATACTATGATTCATACAATTGGCGCTGGTGTTGGTTCAGATTTTCAAATTAAAGATGCCAATTATGACAAGATTATCATTATGACAGACGCAGATACCGATGGTGCCCATATCCAAATTTTACTTTTAACTTTCTTTTATAGATATATGCGTCCAATGGTTGAAGCAGGTCGGGTATATATTGCTCTACCTCCTTTATACAAATTACAAAAGGGTAATGGAGCAAAAGCTAAGATTAAGTATGCTTGGACTGATGAAGAATTGAGCGAAGACTCTAAAGACATGGGTAAAGGCTTTGCTCTGCAGCGTTTCAAAGGTTTGGGTGAAATGAACGCTGATCAATTGTGGGAAACAACCATGAATCCAGAAACTCGTACATTAATTAGAGTTAAGATTGACGATGCTCAACTTGCTGAAAAGCGTGTAACTACTCTAATGGGAGATAAAGTTGCTCCTAGAAGAAAATGGATTGATGAAAATGTTAAGTTCCGTATGGGTGAAGACGGCTCCATTCTAGAAACAAGTAGAGATTAAGAGGTTAGATTTTTAAATGGCAAAAACAACAGAAAGAATTAGGGAATTACCTCTTGAAGAAGTTATGGGAGAACGTTTTGGACGATATTCGAAATATATCATTCAAGAACGTGCCCTTCCTGATATTCGAGACGGTTTAAAACCGGTTCAGCGTCGTATTCTTTATGCGATGTATAAAGATAATAATACATATGATAAACCATATAAAAAAGCTGCTAAAGCTGTCGGAAATGTCATGGGTAATTTTCACCCTCATGGTGATAGTTCTATTTATGGTGCTTTAGTTCACTTGTCTCAAGATTGGAAGATGCGTGAACCATTAATTGAAATGCATGGTAATAATGGATCAATGGATGGAGATGGTCCAGCAGCTATGCGTTATACAGAATCTCGATTAAGCAAAATTTCTAATTTGCTACTTCAAGATATTGATAAAGAAACAGTTCAAATGATCTTGAATTTCGATGATACTGAATACGAACCTACTGTTTTACCAGCGCATTTTCCTAATTTATTAGTTAATGGTTCAACTGGTATTTCCGCAGGATATGCTACTGAAATTCCGCCACATAATCTGGCTGAAGTAATTGATGCAGCAGTTTATTTGTTAAAGCATCCCGATGCTACAACAGATGAGCTAATGAAGTTTGTTAAGGGACCTGATTTTCCAACAGGTGGTATCGTCTTAGGAACTAAGGGTATTAAAGAGGCCTATGAAACTGGTCGTGGAAGAATTCAAGTTAGATCTAAGACTACAATTCAAGAAATTAAAGGTCATCGTCAGCAAATCGTTGTAACTGAAGTACCTTTCGGTGTAAACAAAGCAATGATGGTTAAGAAAATTGACGAAATTCGTTTAAATAAAGAAATTGACGGTATTTCAGAAGTAAGAGATGAAACTGATCGTCACGGTCTTTCAATTGTAATTGAACTTAAAAAGGGTGCAGATAGTCAAAACATTTTAAACTATCTATTTAAAAACACCGACTTACAGGTTTCATACAATTTCAATATGGTGGCTATTGACCGTATGACCCCCGTACAAGTTGGATTAAAGCGTATCTTATCTTCTTACTTAGCACATAAGAAAGATGTTGTAACTAAGAGAACAGAATTTGATCTAAAAAAGGCTAAACAACGTCTAGAAATAGTTGAAGGTCTTATTCATGCATTAGATATCCTAGACCAAGTAATTAAGACTATTAGATCTTCTAAAGATAAAAAAGATGCTAAAAAGAATTTAATTGCTAAGTATGATTTCACTCCTAACCAAGCGGAAGCTATAGTTTCTTTACAGTTATATCGCTTAACTAATACTGACGTTAACCAACTTAAAAAGGAACAAGCAGATTTAAATAAAAAAATCGAAAAGTTCAATGAAATATTAAGTGATAACAAGGTTCTTGAAAGAGTTGTAGTTAAAGAATTAAATGCGGTAAAGAAAGAATTTGGTTCACCAAGAAGAACAGAAATCACTGCTAAAGCAGCTAAAATTGAAATTAATGAAAAAGCTCTTGTAGCTGATGAAGATGTACGAGTACTAGTAAGCAAGGACGGGTATTTGAAGCGCTCATCTCTTCGCTCATTCCAATCAACTGATGATGAAGATAATGGATTGCCTGCTGGTGATAAGGTTGTTTTTGAAAAAACAATGTCTACTTTGGATAATCTTTATATTTTTACTAATAAAGGAAATCTAATTTATCGTCCCGTGCATGAATTAATCGAAACAAAATGGAAAGAAACAGGCCAGCACCTTTCTCAAGAAATTGGACTTGATAGTGATGAAGAAATTATTCGTGTATTTGAAGTTAATGATTTAAATGCAAGTTTGAACTTCTTGATTGCTACAAATGATGGATATATTAAACAAGTTACATTAGCTGATTTACAGCCTACGAGAACATATAAGTCTCGTGCCATTACTGCTATTAAGCTTAAGAGTAATGACAGTAAAGTTGTCCGTATTGATCAAGTTCAACCTGATAGTAAGCAAGAAATCACTTTAATTACTAACCAAGCATATGCAGTAAGATTTGATATTAATGAAATTCCTACTTCTGGTTCAAAAGCTGCAGGTGTTAGATCAGTTAATTTAAAAGATGATGACTATATCGTAAATTACGTGCTTGCTGATCCTGAATTTGTTAATTTAATTAATATTGGGATTATTACTCAACGTGGTGCATTTAAACAGCTAAAGCTTAAATTAATTAATAAAGTCACACGTGCGAAACGTGGAGTTTTAGTATTACGTGAACTTAAATCTAAACCTCATCGAATTATGGCAATTAGTGGTTATGGTGAAAATCATATTCTCAATCTAACTACGTCAAGTGATCGTCATATTGAAATTAATACTTCTGAATTTCCATTAGGGGATCGCTATTCAAATGGATCATTTGTATTAGACCCAATGACAGATGGAACACCAGTAACACTAAGTCTTGGTAGACCATTAGCAGATGGAAGAGATAAAACTGAAGAATTGTTTTAGATAACAAAACTATAAATAGTATTTTTAAGCTATTTATAGTTTTTTTGATAATACAAATAATTATAGGAAAATAGTTTATGTTTTATGTAAATATTTTCATTATGTAGATACAGGTGTTATTATAAGAAGTATAGGATGAATAGTAAGCTTTTATACAGGGCTATCAGAGAATAATTATATACATTTTAAATTCTATTTATTAAATATTATTCCAAATTTATATAAGAGGCATTCAATCATGAAAACAAATACTGATGCAGTTTTATCCGCAAAATCATTACGTTATTTTCTACAATTAATTGATAGTATGAGCTATACTCAAGCTGCTCAAATATTAGGAATTACTCAGCCAGCTTTAACTCAACAAATTAAAAAACTAGAGCGAGCAGTTGGTTCACCCTTATTTGGTCAAATGGGAAAGAAATTATACTTAACTGATGCTGGACTAAAGATGGAAGAAACAGCCAAAGCATTATTTTCAACGGTAAATAATGCAGTTGATAGTATTCAGCAATATACTAAATCTGATACTGGCGCTATTTCTTTAGGTATATTATCAACTGTTGAAGCTAGAGTAATTGATCAGTTTTTAATTGAATTTAATCAAAAATATCCAGATATTACATTACATGTTGGCTTTTATAATCGAACAGAACTTTGGGACAAGCTAGATAATAATCAGCTAGATTTAGCAGTTCTTTATCTGCCAGATCACAATGCGACAGTTAAGAATATGAAACAATATATGGCTAAACAAATCTATTCTGAATCAGTTGTCTTTTTAACACATGATCCTGAAGATAAATTCGATAAGATGACTCATCATAGATGGGTAACATATCCTAAAGACTACTATTTACCACAAATTGTTCATCGTTTCTATGCTGGTCAGTTTGTAGATGGTAAGTTGAGCACGCCAGTAACGTTTACTTCTCCTTACCAATTAATAAAATTTGCTGAACAAACAGATTATGATACTTATGTTTCAAAGAGCTTCTACAAGGCTCATCAAGCTGAAATAGCGCTTTCACCGGTAGATATAAAAGATGAAACCAATTTTGAAAGTTGCTTCATTTATCGTAAAAACAAGAGTGAAATACCTCGATTAGCTAATTTCTTGAAAGAATGGGATAAATTTATTGACGAAAGAGACTACGATAGTCGTTTAAAAAATGTTAAAGTAAGTATCTAAATTAAGAAGCATTGCTTTTGTTAAAAAGGCAATGCTTTTAATGTGAGATTGATTTGCTTAAGTGTAACATTTAATCTAAAATATTAGATAGATATAATTTTTAAAGGAGCTCAATGTAAATGGCAAAAGAGTTAATTTTCGGTCATCAAAATCCAGATACCGATGCAATCGGAACTGCAATTGCATATTCATACTTACAAAACAAATTAGGCTACGATACTGAAGCAGTTGCTTTAGGTGAGGCTAATGATGAAACTAAATATGCTTTGAATAAATTTGGTTTTACAGCACCTCGTGTAATTAAAACTGCTTCTAATGAAGTTAATGCAGTTATGCTTGTTGACCACAACGAACCACAACAAAGTGTTTCTGATATTGACAAGGTTAAAGTTACTCACGTTGTGGATCATCACCGTATTATGAATTTTAATACTGCTGATCCTTTATACTACCGTGCTGCTCCAGTTGGTTGTACTAGCACAATTATGTGGCAAATGTACAACGAAAAAGAAATTGAAATTCCTCAAGATATTGCTGGAATTATGCTATCTGCTATTATTTCAGATACTTTGCTTTTAAAGTCACCAACTACTACTGACCAAGATAAAGAAGCTGTAGAAGCTTTGGCTAACATTGCTGGAGTAGACTACAAGGAATACGGTCTTAAGATGCTCAAAGCTGGTACTAACATTGCTGATAAGTCAGAAGAAGATTTAATTGACTTAGATGCTAAGAGTTTTGAATTGAATGGTAGTAATGTTCGCGTAGCTCAAATTAACGTTGTTGATTTACCAGAAGCTCTAGAACGTAAAGATGCTTTCTTAAAGGCTATGGATACTGCTTCTAAGAGTGAAGGCTATGACATGTTTATGCTTTTGATTACAAATATTCTTGATTCAGATTCTGAAGCTTTAGTAGTTGGTAGTGACGAATCAAAAGCTAAATTTGAAAAAGCATTCAATACTAAATTATCAGATTCAGAAGTTAAATTGCCAGGTGTTGTTTCAAGAAAGAAACAAGTTGTTCCGCCTTTAACTAACGCTTTTGAAGCTTAATAGCTATTAGTTGTGTTTTTAGAGAAGACAGGTATGATCTTTCATACTTGTTTTTTTATTTAGTAGGAAAAAATGAAATCATCACTAGAAGTATTAAAAGATGTATTTGGTTATACTTCATTTCGACCAGGGCAAGAAGAAGTTATTAATCAGGTTCTTAACAGAAAAAACATTCTAGCCGTAATGCCAACTGGTGCCGGGAAGTCAATGTGCTATCAAATCCCAGCTTTAGTTAATCCAGGTTTAACTTTAGTAATTTCACCTTTAATTTCGTTAATGAAGGATCAAATTGATTCATTAAAGCAAAATGGAATCAGCGCTGCTGCTCTAAATTCGGCTACACCTCAAGATGAGGTTAATCCTATCTTAAGACAAGCTTACGAAGGAAAAATAAAACTTTTATATGTTACTCCTGAACGTTTAGCTATGGAATATTTTCGCTATCAACTGAACTTTTTAGATATTTCATTAGTGGCAGTTGATGAAGCACACTGTATTTCTCAATGGGGGCATGATTTTAGACCTGCCTATCGTCAAATAATGGAGGGCGTTAACTCCATTAAAAGTAAGCCTAATATTTTGGCTTTAACTGCGACAGCTACACCTTCAGTACAAAAAGACATTGCTGAACAACTACACATCCCACCAGAAAACTATGTTATTACTTCTTTTGCCAGACCAAATTTGAGTTTTAAAGTAGTTGATAATCCGGTAAATACGGAGCTATATCTCTTAGACTATATCAAAAAGCATTCCAAGCAGTCTGGGATTATTTATGCTAGTACAAGGAAAAACGTAGAAGAATTAACAGATTATCTTGCACAAAATGGAATTTTAACTGCTAGTTATCATGCAGGTTTATCAAATAAAGAAAGGGCCGATGTACAAGATGCTTTTCAATTTGATAAAGTTCAAATAATCGTTGCTACAAATGCCTTTGGAATGGGAATTGATAAAAGTAATGTTCGTTTTGTTATTCATGCTAATAGTACACCAAACTTAGAATCATACTATCAAGAAGCGGGAAGAGCCGGGCGAGATGGAGAACCTTGTGAAGGAATACTGATTTATCATCCAAAGGATATTCGACTATATCGCTGGTTCATTGAACAATCTGATTTAGATGATGAATATAAGAAAATTCAATATCAGAAATTAGCTATGATAACTAGATATGTTAATACAACAGAATGCTTGCAACAGTTTATTGTTAGCTATTTTGGTCAAAATTGTAATCCGTGTGGTAAATGTTCGAACTGTTTAGGAACATTCATAGAGAAAGATATTACCAATGACAGTAAGAATATAATTTCAGCCATTTATGAACTAGATAGTCGCTTTGGTAAAACAGTGATTGCTGACGTAGTTACTGGGGCGAAGAATCAAAGAATGAATGAAATTCATGCTCAAAATTTGAAGTATTATGATAGTTTGAAGAGGAGTAAAAAGTCAGTAATTGATCTTATTAATTTTCTAATCAGTCATAATTATCTTACTCTAACTGATAGCCAATATCCTGTAGTACATGTAACTAATTCAGGCTGGGACGTACTAGATGATAAAAAGAAAGTAATACAAAAAACATCTAAGAATACTAAAACACCTAAAAGAATTACTAATTCCGCTGAAAAAGAAAATGACTTATTCATGCGCCTGAAAGAGATTCGTTTATCTCTTGCTAAAAAGCAAGGAATACCAGCATTTTATATTTTTTCAGATAAATCTCTAAGGGAGATGTCACTACAGAAGCCACAAACACAATCAGAATTCTTAAATATTTCAGGAGTAGGTCAGGCCAAATTAAAAGCATATGGTCAGGTAATGATTATGGCTATAAGAAATTACTTAAAAGAAAAGATAGATTAATGAAGTATAGACAAATAAAGGGTAAAATAGATAAGGTAATATGGAATTAGGAGGATAAAAATGGAATATCCACAATTAAATTTAGAGAATGTACAAGGTCCCAAAGCTCTTATTCAAACTAATCATGGAGATATTGAAGTCCAATTATTTGAAAAAGAAACTCCAATGACTGTTGAAAATTTCGTTCGTTTAGCAAAAAAAGGCTACTATAATGACACTACTTTTCATCGTGTAATCAGTGACTTCATGATCCAGGGTGGAGATCCTAAAGGTAATGGTACTGGTGGTGAAAGTATTTGGGGTCATCCATTTGAAGATGAATTTTCAAATAAATTATTCAACATGCGTGGAGCACTTTCAATGGCCAACTCTGGTCCAAATACTAATGGAAGTCAATTTTTTATTGTTCAAAATAAGAATGTGCCTAAAAGAATGATCAAAGAAATGGATACAGCAGGCTATCAAAAAGAAGTCGTTAAAGCATATAAACAAGGCGGAACACCTTGGCTTGATGGCCGTCACACTGTTTTTGGACAAGTAATTAAAGGTATGGATGTTGTTGATGAAATTGCAAAAGTTCCGCGTGATAAGGCAACCGATAAGCCAAAGGAAGATGTAATTATTAAAGATATTCATATTGAAGACTAATTTAGATTCATTAACGTGGGAGAATTTAATTTTATGAATCTATTTTTTAATGATAAATATTGTCCATCCGAATCAAGAATTTTAGCAACTGCTTTAACCTTTTCAGCTGGATTTATTGATGCTTACACATATATTCAAAGGGGACATACTCTATCTGCGGGTCAGACAGGAAACGTTATCTTTTTTGCGTCAGCATTGGCTGATCATAATATTGCTGGCATGTTAAACCGTGCTACAACATTTATTGCATTTACGTTAGGTCTTTTATTAGTAGGTCTTTTCCATAAATACGTAAAAAGTAATTATTGGCGAGTATTTTGTCTATTTCCAATATTGCTTATTTGTTTAGGAGTAGGATTTGTACCTAAAAGTGTTCCAAACTACTATGTGGTTCCAGTAATTGCTTTTGGCTTAGCTGTTCAAAATGCATCCTTTAGTAAAATTGAAGGTATGGGCTATAATAATGCATTTACAACCGGTAATTTAAAAAAATCTGTAGTTGCTTGGAGCGCATATTTCTTTGGTGAGGATAAATCTCAGCATAACGCAGCCGTTAACTATATGTTCTTAGTAATTGCTTTCGCCTTTGGGGCAATTGTATCTGCATTACTACAGAAAATTTTTGTTTTAAAAACGATTTGGTTTGCAGTTTTACTTTTGGGAGTAATTAATATTATTTATACATTTTCATTAAGTAAACGAAAGAAATTTAAATTTTCAGAAAATAAATAAATTTAATGAAGTTTTGAGTAAAAGTTTAACTCTCAAAACTTTTTTTATTATGAGCGAAGTATTATGAATGGAGAGGTTATTACTTTACATATACTTCGTGTAATATATATTATGTAAAGTATTGCATAAAAATGAAGAGATCAAACTACCAAGATACTTAACCATCATCAGTTTAACTTAAATACAGATATTATTAATTTTATTTCTTACAAACGGTTTGATCTATATTTATTTTTTAATACACTGAAGTATTTTTATAAATCATAATTTAAAATTTTGATTTTGTTCAGTCTAATTATTATAGATTATTTTTTAGATTTATTTTTACCGAGTATGATAATTTCTCTATCAATAATTACATGCTGAGACGGCCATTCTACAGCTTTCAAATCATTTATTGATTAATAGTTAATAATTAAACGACAATATCACATAATATTCCATAAGTTTATTATCACTAAATTTAGTTATCTAAATAGCTTATATAATTCCTGGACGTATTAAATCCATTTAACTTAACTAAAGTCAAAAAGCACAATAGCTAACAATTAATTACCTAGATTGATGATAAAATATCTTAGTAAACATCAGATAATTCTATTTTAGATAAGGGGTAAATGCTGATATTAATAAACCACCAATACAAACAAAGTCCATAAAATCTACATTTTACTACTAGAAATAAGAGTAATTCCATTAATAGTACCTATCATTAAAATTATTGTTTTACTGATAGGTATAAGAGACTCTTCCGAAATATCAATGATTTTATTGATACGTAAAGCTTTCATAAATTCAAATAGTTGCAAAACTATTACAAATAATTGCAAGTTTCGAGCAAAAAAGTGACCAAAAAGTGACCACGAATTTAAGGAGTATTTGCTGAACTTATTTACAAATCATATAAATTGTGATATTCAAAAAAAGCCACCCTAGAGAAAATTAATTCTCCAGAGTGGCTTTTTAATTACCTACTATTTTCTATTCAAATCTTCCCCACGGATCATTACCTTGACGACAAACTAAGAAACCATGTTCTCCGTTAGCTCTTGGTTGTCTAATCCAGACATAACCGCCGTGGCGACTGTAAGCATCATACTTAACGCAATCGCCTTTAGTTACTGTGCCGATGATGTCACTAGTAGTACGTGCGCCGTATCTGATGTTGATAGTACCGTTTGGATAGAACTTGCCTTCTTCCTTGTACCAAGTGTCTCCTAGTTCATCAACCCAAGATTGTGGTGCTGACTGATTAACGTCTGGCTTAGATTGTTGAGCTACTGGCTTACCGTCAGTCTTAAGATCAACTAGAGAGATGTTTCCATCAACGTTTAGACCTTTCCAGTTATCTGTGAACTGCCAGATTGCTACATTATCCATAGATGGAAACCAGCCAAAGTCTGGGTTATCTAAACGAGTACCGCTCTTGTACTCATAAGATGCAATCCAGAGACATGTACGGTACTTATCAGTTACTCTCCTAACGTCTACACGCTTGGTTAGGATCTCTTTTCCTGAGTAAAGTAAAGGCTTGTACCCTGCACTTGCTACCGTATCCATGAAAGCAAGGATAGCATCAGCACTAGCACCATAGCCTTGAGTTGTACTGTTGCCGCTGCCTTCTTCATAATCACAAGCTAAGTAAGAGCCTGAAACAATACCAGCTTGTTTTGCTGAACTTACCGCATAGTTTCCTTCTAGGACTGCTTGACTACGGCTTGCGCTAAAGTGTGCATAGTGATAACCGGCTGTCATCATGCCATTAGCATTTGCACTATTGACTTGTGCTGGTGCTATCGGATTTTGATAGTTCAATCCTTCAGATACCTTTACAATTGCATACTTAGCTCCAGCGACTGCCATAGATGATAAGTTAGGAACTTGCCAATCTGATACATCTACACCGTAACTTCTTTTTGCTACTTCCATATAAGCTACCTCCTATTTCTTAACTTCTTTTAATTCACCGACAATAGTAGTCTTAGGCTTATCGATGGTATCAGAAATTGCTTGAGTTCGTTTCATTGCTATCACTGCTTTTTCAGCTAAACCCTTCAAAAAGCTTGCTGGTAAAGCTGGTAAGTGAGCCAAGGATAAGATTAAATTAAGTCCATTAATTACGAAATCCATCTTCTCTTCGCCTGCCCCACCCCTCTTCTCAGCTTGATAAACGAGAGGGGTTACTGCTTGTGCTACAATTTGCTGTGCCATTGCAATTCGGTCACCTTTAGCAGCTCTTTCATCAATTTCGATCTTATGCTTAGCATAGAAAGATACAATTACTACTGCTGCAACTGATACTGCAACAACCATTAAGTCTAACAAATGACTGAAACTCATTATTTAGCCTCCTTTAAATCCTTAATGCGCAACTTTAAGACCTTGGCATA